>NZ_JAJDKA010000030.1:0-34388 GCF_020589945.1 Faecalibacillus sp. MSK20_93
ACTGAAAATCCTCGTGTCGGTGGTTCGATTCCGCCCGGAACCACCATTTTTTTATTTGATTTTACTTACACAAAAAAAGGCATCATTTTGATGTCTTTTTTATAATCTTTTTTCAAACCCTCCATGAACCATTGGACCTTGTGCTAATGTAACAAAGGCTTTGGGATCTAATGAAGAAACAATTTTATTAAGTTGTTGAATTTCATATTTATTGATTGCCACATAAAGAATTTCTTGATCTGTTTCCGTATAAGCGCCTTTACCCATCCAATAGGTAACTCCTCTACCCATTTGTTTCATAATTGCTTCTTTAATTTCTTTATTCTTTGTAAATATTAAGACCGCTACATTGATATTTTGTAGATGGAACTTATCTGCTGTTGTATAAAGAATTGCTACAAAGACAATTGAATACATAATAATTTTAATATCATAAATAAATAAACATATTCCAAACAAAACAACATTAAATATTATAGAAAGCTGCCCTGCTTTAAAATCTGGATTTTTCTTAACTAAACAAACTGTCGCAATATCAATACCCCCACAGCATCCACTACTTCGAAGTGCAAGTCCTACTCCTATTCCACAAATAATAGCCGCAAAAGCAACATTTAATAAAGCATCTTCAACAATCGGTTCTTTGATTGCTGGAAGAATGGATAGTAATACCGTTTGGATAATTAAAGAAATAATTGTTTTAAAACAAAATTCTTTATTCATTATTTTATATCCAAAAATAAATAATGGAATATTCATTAATAAGTTGATCATTCCTAATGTATTCAATGATTTTGGTAAAACTAAAAACTTATGTATAAAATAATCAATTAATTGAGCTAAACCAATCATTCCCCCAAAGTTGATTTGATTTGGTGTCACAAACAACCAAATACCTAGTGTCAACAATGTTGAACCTAAAACTAAATAAAAATATTGTTCTAATCTTTTACTCATATACTCCCCCTCACCCATGAAAAGTATAATCTACTTTGCTTATTTCTACAATAAAAAAGAGTCAATTTAATGACCCTTCAAAAATTATTTTTTAATATATTCTGGATAAGCTTCACATCCATGTTCTTCTAAATCAAGACCAATGATTTCTTCTCTTTCAGATACACGTAATCCAAAGATTTTTTTGATAATAAAGAAAGTAATTGTAATAGTAATCGCTGTCCAAATACCTACTGATAAAACACCTGTTAATTGTTTAATTAATAAATCAAATCCACCACCGTAGAATAAACCTGTTAAAGTACTTTCTGGTGCAGAAGTTGTCGCAAATAAACCAACAGCAATTGTTCCCCAAATACCATTGCAACAATGTACAGCAACAGCACCCACAGGATCATCAATGTGTAATTTATAATCTAAGAACCAAACTCCAAAGCAAACAAGTAATCCAGCAACAGCACCAATAATAATCGATCCTAAAACATCTGTGACGTCGCATCCAGCAGTGATTGCTACTAAACCTGCAAGTGAAGCATTTAAACACATACCAACATCAGGTTTACCATATTTGATCCAAGTAAAGATCAAGCAGGAAACAGTTGCAATGGCTGGTGCCACTGTTGTTGTTACGAAAATTGAACCAAGTTGTGGAACAGTTGTAGCCGCTGCCCCATTGAATCCATACCATCCAAGCCAAAGAATAAAGACACCTAAAGCTCCAGCAGTAATGTTATGTCCTGGAATCGCGTTAACTTTAACAACTTTTCCATTTTTATCTGTATCAAATTTACCAATACGAGGTCCTAAGATTTTAGCACCAATTAATGCAGAGATACCACCAACCATATGAATTGCACATGATCCAGCAAAATCATGGAAACCAAGTTGTGATAACCATCCACCACCCCAAATCCAATGCGCTTCAATTGGATAAATAAGTGCTGAAATAACTCCTGAATAAACACAATAAGATAAGAATTTTGTTCTTTCTGCCATTGCCCCTGAAACAATGGTAGCAGTTGTTGCACAGAACACTAAGTTAAAAACAAAGTTTGAAAAATCAAAGTTTGCATAACTTGTAAATATATCAAATCCTGGTTTACCAATAAAACCAAGTAAATCTTCTCCTAATAATAAACTAAAACCAATTAAAATAAATGTACATGTCCCAATACAGAAATCCATTAAGTTTTTCATAATAATGTTCCCTGTATTTTTTGATCTTGTAAATCCTGCTTCTACCATGGCGAATCCAGCTTGCATCCAAAATACCAGCGCTGTGCCAATTAGAAACCATACGCTAAATGTTTCACTCATAATAAATCCCCCTCAATTTTTATAATGCGTTTTCCCCTTTTTCTCCAGTACGAATACGAATCGCTTCTTCAACTGGATAAATAAAGATTTTTCCATCTCCTACGTTTCCACTTGATAAAGTTTCAGTAACTTTATCAACAATTTCTTGAACGATTTCATCTTTAACAACTGTTTCAACTCTTAATTTTGAAACAAGATTAACAGAATATGTGACACCTCGATATTGATGTGTATAACCCATTTGATTTCCAAACCCCATAATATTGGAAATCATCATACCTGTTACACCAGAAACTGTTAAAATATCTTTTAAATCTTCTAACTTTTCTGGTCTGATAATGATTTCAAGTTTTTTCATAAGTTTTCCCCCTTTTTTATTGATTTCCGTTCCCTTTTAGAAATCTTGACAAAAATATATCACGTTGATAAATTAGTGTCAATATAATTTTATTAATTTAATATTTTTTTATTACAATAAGAAAGTAAAAAAGGAGCCTCGCTCCTAATAGTAATTTCGTATAACATTTACCATATCTTCTATATAAAGTCTTGCATTATCAATAATAAGAGGATTGATTTCCTTTCTTTGATCAAAGGACATTTTAAAAGTATATTGTTCTCTCATAAGAGGTAATTGTTGATTTTGACAAAGATGAATTACTTTCATCAATCTTTTATTATTAATAAAAAAACAATTGATCAATGCTAGATTTTTTACATTTTGTCGGCTTAATGATTGTATAAATTCCAGCAACTGTTTATCTTTAAATAACGTATCATCAAACCCAATAACAAGTAAATCAACATCATGATCACTATGATAATGATTTAAATCTTGAGCATGTGTTTTGACCCACCTTGCCATTTCATCAGCGACACACTTTATATATTTAGATTTTGTTGTATAAACAATATCGATTTTCATTTCTATCACCTAATTTATTTTAATACAGAAATATGAACTAAAAATGTATTTAACTGTTAATAATTATAACAAAACCTATTGTTTATTTGGAGGATTCTATGAAAAAAATACTAAAAATTTGTATAATTTTATCTTTTACTTTTTTACTTACTGGCTGTGTAGACTGTTTAGTTTCTTTAAATTATTCTAAAATAAAAAAACCTACTCTTTATGGCGAACTTACAATAGAGCCTCAAATTTTAGAAAAATATAACATGTCTATTTCACAAATAAAAAAACAATTATTGGATCATGATTTTTTTAAAGATTGGACAATAAAAAAACAAACTGATTCTTCACTTTCGATAGAATCTCCTACTTCTTTTATTAAAGAAATTTCTACGCTTACAAAACAAAATAATAAGTATATTTTATCTATTGATATTCCTAAAAATATGCTTGATACTTCAGAATTGAATCATTATAAAAATACTTTACAACTTTTAAATTCCAGTAATGCTACCTGCTCTTTTAAAATTACTATGCCAGGTACAATTATTTCCAGCAATGTTGGCAAATATCAACAAAATGTAGTAACAATTAATCTCTTTGAACTTTTTATTGAAGAAAAAGCTTTATCTTTTCATATCATTTCAAAAAAAGAAAAAAATCATTTATTACTTTATTTTATAACTCTCATCATTTTACTTATTTTAATCATTACCCTTATTTTCATCAAAAAAAGACAAAAAGACTAGAAGATTACTTTTCTTTAATGCGGGTATTTGATAGAATAAAGGCGTTAAAGGAGACAAGAAGAATATGAAAAGAAACTGTATTATTGGACAATCTGGAGGACCCACAATCGCAATTAATGCTAGTCTTGCTGGGATTATTCATCGTGCTAAAGCATCTCAAGAATTTGAAAATGTTTATGGGATGATCAATGGTATCAAAGGTCTACTCGAAGGTAGATATATGGATTTATTAGAAGAATTTGATGATGGTGATAAAATCAATGCTTTAAAACAAACACCTGCCATGTATTTAGGTTCTTGCCGTTATAAATTACCTACTTTTCAAGATGACGAAGATACTTATGTTAAATTGTTTAGAATTTTAAAAGAATTAGAAATCACTGATTTTTTCTATATTGGTGGTAATGACTCAATGGATACTGTTATGAAATTAGATGATTACGCTAAATATATTAATAGTGATATTCATTTTATTGGTATTCCTAAAACCATTGATAATGACTTAATGGGAACAGATCATACACCAGGATTTGGTTCTGCCGCTAAATATGTTGCTGCTTCTATCTTAGAAGTTGTACATGATAGTTTAATTTATCAATTACAATCCGTTACAATCATTGAAATCATGGGAAGAAATGCAGGGTGGTTAACTGCCGCTGCTGCTCTTGCGAGAAATGAATATAATGTAGCTCCTGATCTTATTTATTTACCAGAAGTTGTTTTTGATAAAGATAAGTTTTTAGCAGATATTCATGAAGTCATGAAAAGAAAAAGATGTGTTGTCATTGCTGTATCAGAAGGTATTAGAGATCAAAACGGTCACTTCTTAGATGATGATAGTAAATACGCTAAAAAAGATGCTTTTGGACACGTCTTACATTCAGGAACAGGAAAATTACTTGAATCTCTTGTATTTAAAGAATTTGGATGTAAAGTTAGAAGTATTGAATTAAATGTTTTACAAAGATGTGCTATGCACATTGCTAGTAAAACAGATTTAAATGAATCATTTGTTATTGGTTCTAAAGCTATCGATAAAGCTTTAGAAAACGTTTCTGGTCATGTAATGGGATTTAAGCGTCTTTCTAATCATCCTTATGAAATCGATTATATTTCTACTGATGTAAGAGAAGTTGCTAACTATGAACAAAAAATTCCTGTAGAATGGATCAATGAAGAAGGAAATGATATTACTCAAGAACTATATGAATATTTATATCCACTTATTCAAGGTGAAGTACATGTTACTTATAAAGATGGTATTCCTTCTTATTACAGTTGTAAACATTTAGAAAAATAAAAAGAACTGCTACAAATAAACGTAGCAGTTTTTTAATGCTTTGCTTTAATATAATAATAACCAAAAATCGTTAGATCAATAGTCAAGGCAATAATAGAAATTGTGACTAGTGGTGAAACGTTAATCATTTGTATTATATTCATAATACACCTCCGCTAAAGATCTATTGTAAGAGTTACAGGACAATGATCACTTCCCATAATCTCTGTTTCAATTGTTGCATCAATAATCTTATCCTTTAAGCTATCACTAACAATAAAATAATCAATACGCCATCCCGCATTTTTTTCTCTTGCTTTAAAACGATAAGACCACCAAGAATAAACACCTTCTTGTAAAGGATAAAGATAACGATACGTATCGATAAAACCGTGATTTAATAACTGAGTCATTTTTTCTCTTTCTTCATCAGAAAAACCTGCATTTTTACGATTTGATTTAGGATTTTTCAAATCTATTTCTTGATGAGCAACATTTAAATCACCACATAAAATAATTGGTTTATCTAAACTTTCAAGATACGTTAAAAAATCATCTTCCCATTTCATACGATAAGATAGACGTTTGAGTTCATTTTGACTATTAGGAGCGTAACAAGTAATGACATAATAATTTTCAAATTCCAAAGTAATTAATCTACCTTCTTGATCATGTTCTTCTTTATTCATTCCATAAAAAACATTCAATGGTTTTTCTTTACTATAAATAAGTGTTCCACTATACCCTTTTTTAACAGCACTGTTTAAATAATAATGATACCCTTCAATCTCTAAATCTGCTTGACCACTTTGCATTTTAGTTTCTTGAACACAAAAAATATCTGCATCTAATTGATGAAAGCTATCTAAAAAACCTTTTTGTAAACATGCTCTTATTCCATTTACATTCCAACTTACTAATTTCATAATTACCTCTTTCTCCAATATATTCTATTATATAACATCTCATTCATGATTTGAACGTATATTTTTAAATAAATAGGGATATACTAAACTAGGTGAACATTATGAAAAAAAGAACATTCATTATTAGTTTGATTATTCCTTTATTAGTAGGTGCTATAAGCGCTTTTATCACAAATAATCAAATGGAAACATATAGCAATTTAAATACCCCCTTATTGGCTCCTCCAGGATGGTTATTTCCTATTGTCTGGACCCTTCTTTATATTTTGATGGGAATTTCTAGTTATTTTATTTATATCAGTCATGATCCTAAACGTGAAAACGCCTTAATTGTCTACTCTTTTCAATTATTTATTAATTTTTGTTGGCCACTTTTCTTTTTTAATCTTCATAATTATTTTCTTTCATTAATGATTTTAATAGCTTTGTTTCTTACTGTTATTTATATGTTGATCATTTTTAAAAAAATTAATCCAAAAAGTTTTTATCTAAATATTCCTTATATTCTTTGGTTATTCTTTGCTTTATATTTAAACTTTATGATTTTTATAAACAACTAAAATAGAACAAAGTTTCTTCCATGGCCCTTGTTTTAAGACGATAGTATGTACTTCGAGAATAATAATCGATCCACCAATCTTTACCAACTCTCTCTATAAATTCTTTTTCAATAATAACTTTACTCTCCATCGATAAACAATCTAAAATAAATTCAAATGTTGCAATAACTTTCTCTAATTCTTCTTTTAACACCAATTGATCATTCAATTGACTTCCTTTATCTTGATAATACGTCTTCTTTTCTTTAACAGTATCAAATTGAATCGCTGGATAAAAATTCCTTTCTTCTAAACATTTAAGTTGTAAAACAGCACGGTGATACTTTTTAAATAGATCTTCTAAAACATCTTGTTTTTCTTTAAACGTTAATGCCTTCATAAAAAAACCTCCTATGTTTATATATGACAATAGGAGGCCTTTTTTCTTTTAAATTATGAAATTTTCTTTAATTTCTTCAATTTCTTCATCACTAAAACCAATATTTAATAAATATCCTTTAGTACTACCATAATTTTCTCTTAAATACGCAATAAATTTCATCATCACTCTTGGATCAGAACCTAAGAATTTTTCATCTTCACTTGGCATCATTTCTTCCAATTGTTTGATCATTGCCATATTATTTTCATAAGATTCTGAATAATCTTTAACAATATCATATTCATGACATCCCGCTAGATCTAATAACATACATGCAATAACACCTGTACGATCTTTACCTGCAGAACAATTAAATAATGTACAGTCATAAGGATGATTTAAAAAGATATTAAATACTTTTTTAAATTGTTTTTTATTCGCTTCGATCATAAAAATATAAAAACCACTTAAATCTTGATAGTCTTTAATATCATTTGGTAATACTGACATATTTTCATTTTGTAGTAAATTAATATGATAATACTCTATATCTTTATACCCTTTTAAACTATGTGGTTGATGAACTAATTCATAATCACTTCTTAAATCAATGACAGTGCGAATACCATATTGATAAAATTGTTCTTTTAAATCATCACTGATCCCACTTGGACATGTACTTCTAACATATTTATGTGATTTTGTATAATATCCTTCTTGTGTTTCATAACCACCTAAATCCCTTACATTGGTCATTTTTCCTATATGAAGTAATCTTTCTTCACGAGATAATTGCATCATTTTTTCTTTCCTCACTAATCTTCAAATGGTCTTATTCTTAAAGTTACCCCAATATTTTGAGCAATCTGTTTACAAATTTCTACATCTTTTTCAGGAATTGTTGTATCAACAATCGTTAAAACAACATGAGGCACATAGGCTTTACATTTTTTAGCAAAATCTAATAATTCATCAAATGAATCAATTCCATATTGGCTTCTTGTAAGTTTTAAATAATCTTCTTTATTACTTGTATTTAAACTAATAGAAACAGTATCTAACAATCCTTTAAATTCAGGCGTAATATCTCTTTTATTATATAAAGAAGATAACCCATTGGTATTCACTCTTGTAGGTAGATCAGGTCTTCTTTCTTTTAAATACTTAGCAACTTTCATTAAATCATCATGTCTTATAAGTGGTTCACCAAAACCACAAAAAACAACTTCTTTGAAATCATTTAAATTATATTTTTCAAATTCTTGAATAATTTCATCAACCGTTGGTTCTTCTTTTAACCATAAGGAATTATTTTCAATCATTTCCTTTGTTTGTCTTAAACAAAATGTACATGAACATGTACAACGATTTGTCGAATTAACATAACATGTAATCCCTTTAGTACTTTCTAAATGTGCAATATCAATATAACTATTTTTATATAATGTATATAATATCATCTTAATCCCCCAATTCTTTTAATAATGGTTCAAAGCATAATCCCATATGTGGATGAGCATCAATGTCTACAGAATGTTGAATGCATTTAGAAGCAAAATCTGTTGATTTTTTAACAGCTTCTAAAAAATTTTGCTCTTTCAAATAGCTTCCTGCAATTACTGCAGAAATAACATCTCCTGTACCACTACGATCTTCTCCAATACGTTTCACATAGATTTTTTCAACTTTTCCATGATCATAAACAAAATTTAAAATTTGATGACCAATAGAAATACCCGTTACTACAATCATTTTTGGACCCATTTGACTTAATTTTTCACACATGCGCTTAAGTTCTTGCTCATTACTTGTTTCATGATAAGCTTCATCAATCAAAGCACACAATTCTGTTAGATTAGGTGTAACAATTGTCGCACAAGGCATGAGTTCTCTCATTTTTTCTTGCATTTCTTGCGTATAAGTCGGATAAAGTTTTCCATGATCACCCATGACTGGATCTACTAAAATAAAGTTTTTTTTTGTTTTAAAATCTTTAAAAAATTCTTTTACTATTTCTATTTGTTTCGCAGATCCTAAAAAGCCACTGCATATTCCATCAAAATCAATATTCATTTTTTTATATGTTTCAATATAATCATTCATCTTTGATGTATAGTCATCAAAAAAGAAATCTTTATGATATGTATTGATAGATAAAATTGCTGTTGGTACAAAAGCTGTTTCAATTCCCATAGCTGAAATAATTGGCAATTGACAGGCTACTGAACATCTTGATAATCCTGTTACATCATTTACTAATACAATTCTTTTTTCTCTCATCTTTAAAACCTCTTTCATGTATTTTAGCACAATCAAGTCTTATTGAGTATCTTTTTTTCATAATTCATATTTGTTATAATATTGAAAGAGGTGAAATGAATGAAAAAAATGCTAAAAGTACTTTTAGTTTTAATGACTGTTGTTTCCATTGCTGGATGTTCTTCTAAAACAACAACAGAAAAAGCAACTAAAAAAACAAAAACTTTATCAGGAAATTATCAAGTTGAAATTAAAGTTAAAGATTATGGAACAATTTATGCTGAAATTGATGCAGATACAGCACCAATTACAGTAACAAACTTTGTAAAGTTAAGTAAAGAAAAGTTTTATGATGGTTTAACTTTTCATCGTATTATTGATGGTTTCATGATTCAAGGTGGAGATCCTAAAGGAGATGGCACTGGTGGAAGTAAAGAAACAATTAAGGGAGAATTTTCAGATAATGGGGTAAAAAATCCTTTAAGTCATACACGTGGAGCTCTTTCTATGGCAAGAAGTCAAGATAACGATAGTGCTTCTTCACAATTCTTTATTGTTCAAAGTGATTCTACTTATTTGGATGGTCAATATGCTGTTTTTGGTTATGTTTATGAAGGCATGGACATAGTTGATCAAATTTGTAAAGATGTAAAAGTAGAAGATAATAATGGAACTGTAAAAAAAGAAAATCAACCTGTTATTGAATCGATTCGTTGTAAAAAGATATAATTAAAAAGAAGCTCAGGCTTCTTTTTTTAAGGCATTTTTTAATAATAAAACAGTAATAATAAACGCTGATAGATCCGCAACAGGGACAGCTATAAAAATACCATCTAAACCTATAATCGATGAAAAAATTATGATACAAGGAATTAAAATAATAATTTGTCTCAATAAATTTAAAACACTTGATATTTTTATCTTACCAATCGCTTGAAAATAGTTTGCACACATTACTTGTGCACCAATAAGCGGTAAACACATAAACCAAATATGTAAAGCATGGCTACATAATTTTACAACATCTGCTTCATCATTAAACATATAGACAATACTTTTTGTAAAAAATTGTACTGCGATAAAACCAATCAAAGCAATCATTGTAGCACCTATAATTGCATATTTTAATGTTTCTTTAACACGCTCCATTTTTAAAGCACCATAATTATATGAAATCAATGGTTGTTGACCTTGCATCAAACCAGTAATTGGCATCAAAATAAGTGTTTGAATGCTTGTAACAATACCAATAGCACTTAACGCTAAATCTCCACCATATTTAACAAGAGATGCATTCAAAATAATATTTAAAACACTATTCGATATTTGCATTAAAAATGCAGGTATTCCTGTTTGAATAATTTGTTTTGAAATATTCAACTGTAATTTCAATAAAGTTGCATTTAAAGGAATAATCGTTCTTTTTCCAAATAAAAATGCAAGTTGCCATAAAGCACTTAAAAACTGTCCACCAATCGTTGCAAAAGCAGCTCCTTGCATTCCCATATGGAAAATACAAATTAAAATATAGTCAAATAAAATATTAAACCCTGCTCCGATCAATTGTGAAATCATGGCATTTTTAGGATTTCCTTGAGCTCTAGAAAAATTATTTCCTGCCATTGCAATACATTGAAAAACAGCACCATATAAAATAATACTTAAATAATTTTCAGCATAAGGCAAAACAGTTTTTGAAGCACCTAATAAACGTAACATTGGTGCTAAAAAAACATTTCCTAAAATCATAAAGACTAGGCCTAAAATAATTGTTAAAGTTAGACCATTTCCCATATACTTCCCAGCTTCTTCCTTTTTACCTTGACCTAATGCTATTGAAAAACGAGTGGCTCCACCCATTCCAATCATTAAAGAAATGGCCATTAAAACAAGAGTTACAGGATAACAAATACTAATTCCTGCTAAACCAATTGCCCCCAATTCTGGAGCATTTCCAATAAACATACGATCAACGATATTATAAATTGCATTAACAAGCATTCCGATAATAGCTGGAATTGAAAATTCTACTAATAAAGGTAATATATTTTTAGTCCCCATCTTATTATCATTTTTCATACGTATCCTCCAAATTCATTTTCATTTTTAATAAAAGTTCTTCTAAAAGAATAAGCTCATTTTGATCAATATCTTTAATCATCATCTCTGTTGTCTCTTTAATAACATCTTTAATTTTAGGATATAATTCTTTTCCCTTAGAAGTTAAAGACAAAACATGATTTCTTTTATCTTCTTTTGAAGTTTTTTTAATAATAAATCCCTTATCTTCTAATGTTTTTAAAATTCTCGTAACTGCGCTTTTATCAATTTGTAATCTTTTATTTAAATCTTCTTGTTTGATATTATTTTCTTCATAAATAATTTTTAAAGTAATCGCTTGTCCATGGGATAAACCAAACTCTTTAAGTTGGACATTCATATAACTATTTTTTTGATTATGAAGAATAGAAATTAAGCGTGATAAATTCATATTTCCTCCTATAGTTGACACATCAACTATAGGATATTTTATATTTATTGTCAATAAAAAAAGAAATATATATCGAATATATACTTCTTTTATATTGTGTTATTTAAGAATTGAAAGAAGAACTTTTTCTATCTTATCAACATCTATTGGTTTTGATATATGTCCATTCATCCCTTGAGCAACCGCCTTTTTTCTATCTTCCTCAAAGGCATTAGCTGTTAAAGCGATGATAGGAATCCTGGTCTTGTCTTTATTTGACAATTGACGAATAGTTTGTGTTGCCTTATAACTATCCATATGAGGCATTTGAATATCCATTAAAATCAAATCATAGCTTTTAGCAGGCATTTGTTCCATTTTAGCCACACATTGAATCCCATTTTCAACACGCTCAACTATTAATCCCATATCTTCTAAAAGAGTAATCGTAATTTCAGCATTCAAATCATTATCCTCTGCAAGTAAAATATGTTGCCCCCGAATATTTTTATTTGCATTCAACAAAGACAAATCTTCATTTACTTGCGCGTAATATTTTTCATCAGCAAGGTGATGTTTTAAAACAACTGTAAACTTACTTCCCTTTCCTAATTCACTTTCTACATCGATCGTACCACCCATCACATCAACGAGTTTTTTACAATCGGCATTCCTAAACCCGTTCCTGCAACAGCTTGTTCATATTCATATCCATAACCACTACGCTTCCCTTTTTTCCCTGTAATATGATAAGAATCTTCCTACCACCCTACACATATTTTTCCTTCATTTGCTCGTACAGGAATTGAAAATAATGAAAAAACCAGGATAAAACCTATAAAAATGCATCCACATTTATTTAAAATATGGTTTATTTTTTCATCATTTCTCCCTCTTTTCATGATTAAAATATTTTGTAAGTACATCTTTTAATTTTTCTATATCAACTGGTTTAGCAAGATGTTCATTCATTCCAAGTTGTAAAGCATGTTTTCTATCTTCTTCAAAAGCATTTGCTGTCATCGCAATAATTGGAATTTGAGCATTTTTACAAATAAAACTTCTAATTATTTTTGTTGCTTCATAACCATCCATAATTGGCATTTGGATATCCATTAAAATAAGATCATAATATCCTTCTGGCATCTTTTCTAATATTTTTATACATTCTTCTCCATTTTTAGCTAAATCTATAATTACTTTAAAAGTATTTAAAAGTTCTATTCCAATTTCCGCATTTAATTCATTATCTTCTACAAGAAGAATATGTTTTCCTGAAAAATCAAGTGTTGATGTATTTCTTTCATTGACATTTTCAACTTGTAAAGAAGTTAAAAACGAAAGTTCTACAGTAAACTTTGTTCCTTTATTTAACTTACTTTCTACTTGAATTGTTCCATTCATCATATCTATAAGAGATTTAACAATAGGAAGTCCTAATCCTACTCCAGGTACTTTACTTTCTGTACTTGTTTTTTCTCTAGCAAATTCTTCAAAAATATGTGGTAAGAAATCTTCTTTCATTCCTATTCCATTATCTATAATTATAAAATGATATTTTACTTTATTATTTTCAAATGAAATTTCTTGGATCAATAATTCAACATTTCCACCTTCTGGTGTATATTTAATCGCATTAGAAAGAATATTTAAAACAATCTCTCTTAATTTAGTTTTATCACAAATAATATGATGATGCTTAATCTCCAAATGATAGGAATAATGCAATTTTTTCTCTTTAATTAGCGGTTCAACTACAACATTTATATTTTTAACTAAATCATCTAAATCTCCTATTTCCTTTTTTAAATCTAATTTACCACTTTCTATTTGTGTCATTTCAAGAATATAATTAATCAAAGAAAGTAAAATCGTACTTGATGATTTAAGTTTTGAAATATAATCCAATGCCTGTTTTTTATTATCTAAATTATTTTCTAATAATTGTGTATAGCCAATAATTGCATTCATTGGTGTACGAATATCATGAGACATATTAAATAAAAATCTTGTCTTTGCCTGATTGGCATGTTGTGCCTCAGTAGCCACTTTTTCAATTTGTTTTGCATAAACAGCTTCTTTTTCACGTCTTAAAATAATTTGCCAATAACCCATTGATAACAAAATAGCTACCAAAACACTTACAATACTTCCAAATATCTTATAAGACATTGGTATCCAACCTTGAAAAGGAACAATTTCAAAATACCATGTATCATTAGGTACTTCACAAGCAACACTTAATGTATGATTTAAAGAACTATGACCACATGACATAATTGTCACATGTTTTCCATTGTTGCCCTCTTTCCAAACTTTAAAATGATAAGTGGCATCTTCTAATTTATCTACTTCTAATTCTTCTAAAAAAGCATCCCAATTTAAAACAAGAATAGAAAATCCCCAAAATTTCTTTTCATTTCCATCATTTATATAAATAGGGTCAAACAATAAAGCCCCTGTACCACCTTGTTTTAATTCATATGGACCAGCAATTGTATATTCTCCACTTTTTCTAGCAATATTCGCTTCTTTTTGACGTTCAGGAAGTTCCAACGTATTCATACCTATCACTTTTTCATTTCCTTTTAATGGATAGGCCTTTTCAATAATCCCATTAGGTGCTAATTCATATGCTTCAATAACATTTTTATTTTTTTTCATATAACTTGCAAGCTGATTAAACTGTTCATCACTGATTGTATGTTCTGAAGATATAATATTTTTAAACATTTCAGAATTTTCTAAATATCTTCCAAGCTGTGTTTCTATTTTTCGAACAGTATCTTCTGCAGTATAACTTGCACTTATTTTTTCTTTATTTACTTCAAATTGAATTAAAAAAATAAAACAAATCAACATGACACCCATCACTATAATAAAAAATAGGCCTGTTTTTCTTTTTAATTTATTTAATTGAACAACTTCTTCTTTATTCATTACTTCTACCTATCTACTCAAATGATTCTTATGAATCCATTATACACACTTATGTAAATTTTCTCTATAAAAAGCTTGATAAAATAAAAAAGAGCAATCTTAACGATTACTCCTTTATACAAATTAATAAGCTTTTGCAAAGTAAACAACTTTTTTAGCTGGTTTACCACAAATTGGACAAACATCTCCAAATGGTTCTTCATCTTCTTTGATACATCTTGATGTAGCACCTGTTTCTTCTTTGATTTTAGCTTCACAAGCATCATCTTCACACCACATCATACGAATGTATCCTGCTTTAGTATTTAAGATTTCTTTAAATTCATCATATGTTTTCGCAGTTCTAATGTTTTCATCTCTAAATTTCAATGCTTTTGCATACATTTCATCATGAATTTGATCTAATAATTGATGAATTGTATTTGGTAATTCTTCATTTAAAGCATATGTTTCTTTTGTACCATCTAATCTTTTAGCTAAGACACATTGTCCTTTTTCAATATCTTTAGGTCCAATTTCAAGTCTTACTGGAATTCCTCTCATTTCAGCATCTGCAAATTTATAACCTGGTGTTTTATCACTAGCATCCACTTTAACACGAAGTCCCGCTGCTTTTAATTGTTTTTCAATTTCGTAAGCCTTATCTAAAACACCTTCTTTATGTTGCATAACTGGAACGATCATCACTTGAATTGGTGCCACTCTTGGTGGTAAAACAAGTCCATTATCATCTCCGTGAACCATAATGATTGCTCCAAGTAAACGTGTTGATGCTCCCCAAGAAGTTTGATAAACATATTCTTGTTTATTATCTTTATTTAAGAATTTAACATCAAAAGCTTTCGCAAAACCTTGTCCAAAGTAATGTGATGTTCCTGATTGTAAAGCTTTTCCATCATGCATTAAAGCTTCCATTGTATAAGTTTCTTCAGCCCCTGCAAATTTTTCACTTTCAGTTTTACGACCAGTGACCATTGGAATTGCAAGTAAATCTTGTGCTGTACTTCGATAAACTTCTAACATTTGTAAAGTTTCTTTTCTTGCTTCTTCTTCAGTAGCATGAATTGTATGACCTTCTTGCCATAAGAATTCAGAACCACGTAAAAATGGTCTTGTTGTCTTTTCCCAACGTACAACGGAACACCATTGATTATATAGTTTTGGTAAATCACGGTAAGAATTTACAATTTTTGCATAATGTTCACAAAATAATGTTTCAGATGTTGGACGAATAATTAAGTTTTCATCTAAATCATCTAATCCACCTTTTGTTACAACAGCACATTCTGGTGCAAATCCTTCTACGTGATCAGCTTCTTTTTGTAATAAAGATTGAGGGATCAACATCGGCATATAAACATTTTCATGTCCTAATTCTTTGAATTTTTGATCCATATGTTTTTTAATTTGTTCCCACATTGCATAACCATACGGACGATAAATAATAAATCCTTTCACATCGCTATAATCCATTAATTCTGCTTTACGACATACATCTGTATACCATTTAGCAAAATCAACATCTCTAGCAGTAATAGCTTCATTTTTCTTGTTATTTGCCATCTTTTTTCCTCCTCTAAAATGCTTCTCTATTTTACTATAGAAATGATAAACAAGCAAGATTAGATCATCTGAATCACACTTTGTTTTTGTTTTCTTTCAACTACAAGTTGTCGTTCAATACGATCTTTTAAATCACTAACGTGTGAGATGATTCCAATTAATTTATTTTCATGATGCAATTCCATTAAACAATTCATTGCTTGATCTAATGATTGACTATCTAAAGAACCAAACCCTTCATCAATAAAAAGCGTATTTAATTCAATTCCTCCAGCATAATCTTGAACCATTCTTGAAAGTCCTAAAGCAAGAGATAAAGCTGCTTTAAAGGATTCCCCACCAGAAAGTGTCTTAATACTTCTAACATTTCCACTTTCTTGATCAAAAACATCTAATTCTAACCCTTGCTGACTTCTTCCTTTACCTGCATCATCTTTTCTTAATAATTGATATCTTCCTTGACTCAATTGTTTCATGATCACATTGGCATAAATCAACATATTTTCAAAATAAGTTGCTAGTACATATCTTTCAATCGACACTCTTGCATTATTTTTACCACTTGCTAGATTATAAAGATCTAAATATCTTTGATAAGTATCTTCATCTTTTTTTAATTGTTGATTGATTTTTTGAATATCTTTGATCATTTTTTCTTTTAATGAATAATCTATTTTTAATTTTTCTAAATCATCATTTTTTTCTCTCAATTGTTGATTTACTTCTTTAAATGTTTCACTTAAAGAAGATAAATCAACATATGTTGAATCTTTGACTTCATTTTCTAATGAAATAATTTGTTCATTTAAACTCTTTAAAGAAATTAAATAATCTTGATATTTCTTTTCTAAGATACTGATTTGATTGATTTGTGTTTTTAAATTTAAAAATTCTTCTTCATTTATAAATGCATCTAAAGCAGTATGATATTTATTATCTAATTCATCATATATTTCTTGTTCTTGAATAATTTGTTGATTCAATGACGAAATTTTTGTTTTTATTTCAAGATATTTATTTTTGACCTTTTCATAAGCCTGTTGAATAGTTTCTATTTCTAATGAAAGTTGACGATATTTTTTTTGAATTTGTTGATAATTTTTATTAACTTCTCCAATTTCATATTGGAGCATTGAATCATCTAATTTACCAGATAATTGATGAATTTGTACTTGAATATTCTCTAGACTTTGTGTTTGTTTTAATTCTTTACTTTCATAAGTAGACATATCTTTCAATGAAAGAGCCACACTCTTTTTAAGCTTTTGAATATATTTAAGTTCATCTTGTAATTCAAGATATTCTTTTTTCATTCTTTTTTCATCTTTTGATAAATGATCTAATTCTTTAATAAAGATTTCTTTAGATAACTCTTCTTGAATAGTAAGTTCACTTGAAAGTTGTTTTGTTTGTTTAACAAGCATTTCCTTTTTTTGATTAGATAAGAGTATTTTTTGTAAGATATCTTGTAACCTATGTTCTTGTTGTTTTACTTTTTTAGCTTGTTGATCTAATTTTTCTTTTGTTATATCTTCTTTTTCAATTTGTGCCGGATGAGGATGATGTAAAGAGCCACAAATAGGGCATGGTTGATCCTCTTTTAATTGTAATGCAAAAATACCTGCTTGTTTTCTAAAATACAATTTTTCCATTTGATTATATTGCATTTTTTCATGATCAACTTGTTTTTCAACAACAGTATAGTCTTCTTGTAAATCACTTTTATTTTCATTAAGTTTGAGTATTTGATCATAATAATCCGACAATTGATGAACTTTTACTTTTTGTTCGTTTAAACGAACATATTGTTGTTTGATCAGTTCATATTTAGATTGTACTTGTTGTTCGCTTTGGATTCTTTCTTGATCTCTTTGCAACCCATTTTCAAATTTTTCTTTCTTTTTTAAAAAGAGTTTATGTTCTTCATCTAACATTCTATATTGTTGTTTTAGAGTTTGTAAGTTTTGATAATCATTTTGATATTGATAGATTTGATTGATTAATTGTTTCGTTTCTTGAATTTGGTTTTGTAATTTTTCTTTTGTTTGTTGTTTGTAGTCAAGAGAATTTGCTTGTACCTTTTTTTCTTGATAATCTTTTTCAAGTTTTTTTAATTGTTTTAAAAAATCTTCTTGATTTAAGTTTAAGGTTTGAAGTTTCTTTTGTTGTTTAATATAAGAAATATATAAATAATTTGTTTCTTGTGCTTTTTTTAAAGTATCTACAGTTTTATTTAATTCTTGATAATCATTTTCTTGTTTCTTTAAATCTTGAAACTGTTGTTTTAAATCTTTTAATTGTATTAATCGTTGATTTTGCAAGCGATAGAGTTGTAATTGTTGTTTCTTTTGATCTAAATCTTTTTTTAAATCATCATATTCTTTTTGTTGACTTGCGATAAGTTTTGTTTGTTTAGATAAATATTCTTGATGATCTTCAACTTGTAATTCTTGCATCAAATCTTTCCTTTTATTCAATAACAAATCATATTTATCTTGATATACTTTCAAATGAACTTTAAGTTTTTCTTCTAACTTTTGATACGTTTCACTATGAAATAACTCTCTTAATACTTTTTCTCTTTCATCACTTGAAGCCATAATCAATTTTGTAAATTCTCCTTGAGCAATCATACAAATCTGTTTAAATTGTTGATCATCGACCCCTAATAAAGAAATCATTTTTTGATTGACTTCTTTAATACCTTCGACCATTTTGCCATCTGGTAAAGTAAGTAACGCTGAAGGTTGTTTAGGTGTTTTTTTTCCTTCTAGATAATATTTAGGATTTCTTTTAATTGTATAATTTTGTTGATGCAAAGAAAATGAAAATTCAACAAAAGTAGGAATTTCATTTAAGGCATGATCACACCTTAAACTGTCTGTTTGTCTAATTTGACCACTTGTTTTACCATATAAGGCAAAGATCATAGCATCAAAAATCATCGTTTTTCCACTACCTGTAGGCCCTGTAATTAAAAAGAGACCATCTTCTTGAAATGATTCAAAATCGATTGTGATTGTATCTGGATAAGGTCCAAACGCTGATAATGTAAGGCTAATGGGCATCATCTTCACTTACCTCCTCTAGTAATTGTTGAATAATTTCTTCACTTTCTTGACTCATTGCTTCACCTTTCATTTTTTCATAGAATTCTTTAAATATTTCTATTGGAGATTGTTTTTCAACATCTAAGGAAGAAGCTGTTTGATTTGTTTTAAGTTTTTCTAGTGATTGATAAGTAATTTGTAATAAATAAGGGTATTTTTCTTTTAAAAAATCATATGCGTGACCTATGACTTGTTTATCTAATAATTCTACCGCTACAAAATCATTTTCATTATTTGGATAATGTAAAACATCTTCATATTTTCCAACGACCTTCACTAGATCTTTTTGTGGCTTTAAAGGAATAATTTGCGTAGAAACCCCAGTTTCATCAATAGTTACTTCAACCATTCCTTTTTTTTGATGAACTTCATCAAATGAATACTTCATTAAACTTCCTGCATATCTTACATAATCATATTTAATTTTTTGACTTGCATGAATATGACCTAAAGCTACATAATCAAAATCTTTACATAAATCAACATCAATAATTTCACTACCACCCACGGAAAGAATTACTTCACTTTCACTTCTAATCACTTCTTTATTTCCCGCAATAAATTGATGTGTTACAAGAACTTTAGGATGGTCTTCAACAAATGTTTGTTGACTTAAATAATATGCAAAAGCATCCTGATACGTTTTTAAATCATCTTTTTCATATAAATAACGTATATAAGAAGGTTTAAAAAAAGGAACCAAATAAAAATAAACACCTTCTATTTCAATTGGTCTTATTTCTTTTTCAGGATAAGAAACAATATACAAACCTTGACTTTGAAGTAAAGAACTTGCAAAATCAAGTCTTTCACTGCTATCATGATTTCCTGAAATGATCAATACTTTTTTATGATAATGTAAAATCATTGCTTCTAAAAAATGATTTAAAGCAACTATACTTTCTTTAGAGGCAATTGCACGATCATAAACATCTCCAGCAATTACTAAAGTATCTATTTTTTTTTGAACCATATAATTCATCACTTGATTTAATAAATCAATTTGAATATCTAATAGATTATTTTGATAAATAATTTTACCTAAATGTAAATCCGCTAAATGTATAAATTTCATAATTCCTCCAAATCCAAACAATATATTCTTTTTATATAATCACCTTGATCAAAATCTTTCTTCAAACATGCAGGTACTTCTTTTGTTTCAAGATACTTAAATGGCAATGACTCAATAATCTTACGACTTGCTATATTATCAGGAGAACATGTAATCATTAATTGTTTAAATCCTTTTTCTTTTGCTTTATCAAACAATAATAAACAAGCATCTTTACTATAATGATGCCCTCGGTATTCCTTTTCTATCGTATAACCAATATGTCCATCATAATATCTTTCTTCATTACTACCTTCTCTTAAGACAATTCTTCCTACTTCTATATGATCGACCATGATTAAATATATATAATAAGGTTTCCAACCACGTGGAAGATTCTCTTTTTCATATGTTAAAAGTTCTAATTTCATAAAATCACCTATCCCTATTGTATCATGTATCTTTCAACAAATTAATATAATAATCTCTTTTAAATCCACTTATTTCCACTTTAGAAATTTATTTTACATATTCTTTATTTATTTAAAATATGCTATTATAGATAGTAGGAAATGGTAAATATGTATAATTTATATAAAGAATATCTAGAATACTTTGACTGGTTAGATAATCAAATACTTTTACGTTCTCGTGATAGAAAGCTTGAAAAAGCAAATAAAAAATATGAAAATCTAATCAATGAAATAAAAGAAATGATTGATGAAACAAAAGAGAGCATTATCAAATACTCTCAACTAAAATTTCATGAAGAATAAATACTCTTTCTAAATATCAAATTTTAATTTTTTGATAAAAAAGAAGAAAAACACTCATAAAAAGTCAATATAAATAATGGAGGACTTTTTATGAACAAAAATAGAGAGAATTTTATAAAATATTCAAATGATTTATATTTTCATCATTTGCTTGTTGAAAATGAAAGAATTAGAACCCTTATTTGTCAAGAGCTTATTTTAGACAGGGAGATTGTTTCTACTAAATTAAAAAACGCACAACAATATGGTAAAAATTTCTATGAAAAGAAACTTATTTTAGATATTTTAGCTATTGATGATGTAGGTGATCTCTACAATATCGAATTACAAACTTATGGTTTAAATGAAGAGATACTTGTTCGTTTTGAACTTTACAATGCTGAACTTTTAAGACAACAAGTAAAACAGGGAGAAGATTATACGAGTGCTCATGTAGTAAGATCATTAATTATTAGTTATGGGCATATTCTAGAAAATACCCCTTATTATAAATGTCATTTTGAGATGGTTGATGATGAACATCATATTGTCTATCCATTTAATCGCATGGAAATAACAATTATTCAACTCGAATATATCAATCAAGTAATCAATGAAATGACGAGTTTTAATCAGTTGATGTATCTCTTTAAAAACGAAAAACCATATGATAAAATTGAAATAGATTATAGAATAAAGGAAGCGATACAAATGCATGACAAATATATATCTTCTGAAGAATCATACCTAGAATATCTTGATCGTTTAGATAATGAAATATTGCTTCGTTCTCGTGATAGAAAAATTAAAGAAGCGAATCAAAAAGCCGAGAAAGAGAAACAAAAAGCCGAGAAAGAAAAGCAAAAAGCGGAGGAAGCAAACCAAAGAGCTGAAAAAGCAAATAACGAAATAGATAGTATTCTTGATGAAACAAAGGAAAGTATTATTAAGTATATTAAAATGCAATTTCATGAAGATATCAGTGATTTTATAAGCACTTTTTCTAAACAACAAATTCGTAATCTTCAAAAACATCTATATGATTTTGAAGAATTTGAAGAATTAAAAAACTATCTTCAAAAATCAAAGGGTTTGTCAAGAAAAGTGTGTAAGTAATTTAAACATTACTAAAAAATAGGTTATTCAAGTTTGTGATTGTTTCTTGTAGTGTCACTAAAAGAACTTGTATTTAATGAACAGCAGTGTTAAAACTTATCTTTAATACTGCTGCTTTTTGAGTATATAAAAGGTTATGCAATATATGAATAATTGCATCCTTCTCAAATCAAAAGAATAAGCAGACTCGCTTATTCTTTTTAACTATCTTATTAATTGTCTTAATTCTCCAACATCAAGAGAATATCTTTCTGCTACCATACGATTTACTTTTCCAGTATTTACTAAAGTAGCAAGTGATGCATTTAATGTTGTCATTCCTTCATTTCTTCCAGTTTGAATCATTGTATCTATTTGATGACCTTTATTTTCCCTAATTAAATTTTTAATAGCGTCATTAGCAATCATGATTTCTAAAGCAGCTGCTCTTCCTTTACCACTTGCAAGTGGTAAAAGTTGTTGAGTAACAACCGCTTGTAAAACAGAGGCTAATTGAGCACGAATTTGAGCTTGTTTATGAGGAGGGAAAACATCAATAATACGATCAATTGTTTTAGGAGCACCAATAGTATGAAGCGTACTAAATACAAGATGGCCTGTTTCAGCTAAAGTAATAACTGCTTGAATCGTTTCATAGTCTCTCATTTCTCCAACAAGAATAACATCTGGATCTTCACGCATGGCACTTTTTAAAGCTGTATCAAAAGAATCAACGTCTTCATAGACTTCCCTTTGATGAATAAGAGCTTGTTTTTGTTGATATACATATTCAATTGGATCTTCAATGGTAAGAATATGACAATTTCTCATTGAAGAAATAAAATCAATCATTGCTGCTAAAGTTGTTGATTTTCCACTTCCTGTAGGACCGGTTACTAGAACAAGTCCTCGAGGAAGTAAAGCCAATTTATGTAAAACATCAGGTAAATTTAATTCTTCTAATGTCTTGATTTGTTCATTGATGATACGAATTGCGGCTGTCATATAACCTTGTTGAAAATAAATATTAACACGATGTCTTCCTAAATCATTTACATAGACAAAGTCAGCATCTTCATGTTTTTCTACAATCTTTAAAATTCGATCTTTACACATTGATAAAATCATTTCTTTTATTTCTTCATTACTAAAAGCTTGTTCAAATCCAATAAGTTTTCCATCTTGTCTCAATGTTATACCTGTATTTTCACCAATATGGACATCACTACATCCTTTAATTCTTGCATCATTTAAAATATCATTAATATTTGCCATAACATTCCCCTTTAATCAATATAAGCAATAATCTTATTGAATTCATCTACTGTTGTTTTACCTTCTTTAACTAGTTTTAAAGCTTGATCTCTTAAAGTTTCTACTCCTTGTTCTTCAACAAGATATTTCATAATATCATCTATTTCTTCTTGATTAGAAATCATTTTACGTACTTTACTATCTATTTCAATAACTTCATGAATAGCAATTCTCCCCTTATAACCTGTTTGATTACAATGAGGACAGCCTGTTCCTTTAGAAATATATTTAATTCCTTCTTGTAAAGCTAATCGATCAGATAAAGAAGTGGCTACTTCCTTTTTACAATAAGGACAAACCTTTCGCATTAAACGTTGCGCAACAACACCTACTAAACTGTTAGCGACCATATAAGGTTCAACACCCATTTCTTCAAGTCTAACAATCGTACTAATAGCATCGTTCGTATGTAATGTACTGACAACCAAATGCCCTGTAATAGCTGCACGAACAGAAATTTCAGCAGTTTCTTTATCACGAGTTTCTCCAACCATGATTACATCTGGATCTTGTCTCATTAAAGCACGCAATCCTCTATCAAATGTAAGGCCAGACATTGTATTGACTTGCATTTGATTAATACGATTTAATTTTCTTTCCACAGGATCTTCAATCGTTGAAATATTGATTTGTCCTTGAGCTAATTTTTCAAGGATCATATAAAGTGTTGTAGTTTTCCCACTTCCAGTAGGACCTGTTACATAGATAATTCCATGTGGCATAGACATCATATGATTCACTTTCTTAAAGTTTTCTTCTGTCATTCCAAAAGTACTTAAGCGGTCAATAGTACTATTAGAATTCAAATAACGCATAACAATCTTTTCATCAAAGATGGTAGGAATAACAGATACACGAATATTTAATTCGACTCCATCAATTACTCCCATAAAATGACCATCTTGAGGTAATCTTTTTTCAGCAATATCCATGTTAGATAAAATTTTAATTCTAACAATCAAAGCCGCTTGTATATTTTTATTTAAATCTAAATAATCAACAAGCATTCCATCAATACGCATTCTTACATGTAATTTATCTTCAAATGGTTCAATATGAATATCAGAAGCACTTGTATTATATCCTCTAATTAACAATGAATTTAATAATTTAACAACAGGTGTATCATCTTCATTCGCATCAAATAAATTTAGATCCTCTTCTACTTCAGGTAAAGTCGATTCATCAATATCATCTACTAAATTCAAAGTATCAACATCTGAATAATATCTTTCAATAGCAATTTGAATATCTGCTTTTGTTGCAAGTGAAACACTAATACGACAACCTGAAACAAGTCTTACATCTTCTAACCCATAATAATTTAAAGGATCACTTGTTGCTACTGTTAACACATTGTCATTAAAAGCATAACCAATGACATTATATTTTTGTGCCATTGCTTCAGGAACCTTTTTAACAGCATTAATATCAAAATCTATATTATCCAATGAAACTAAAGGCTCAGCTAATTTATCAGATAAAGCTTCTAACATTTGTTGTTCACTAACAAAACCTAAATCTATTAAATGTTCCCCTAATCTTTTACTTCTATCTTTCTTTTGGGCATCTAATGCAATCTGTAACTGTTCTTCATTAATATACCCATATTCTTTTAATACTTCACCTATTGGTAAACTTTTCATGTGTCAACCTCCATCAATTTACTGTACTCCAAAAATAATTTGGATTTGGATTACCATTAACAATTTCTACCCTATGTGGCCATGTTGTTGGATTATTATCTTTATTTATATTTTGCATGGCTTTAAGATATCCTAAATCTTCAGCTTCAGAATATAAAACAATATCACCCTTTAAGTATGCACTATTTTTATTCCAGTCACGAGATAAAATTTGCCATCCAGAAGATGCACTTGATCCGGGACCTCCAGATCCATCCAATACTTTCAAATAATATTGTTTAATACCGTTTTTTTCTTCATTATATATATAATCACCTATTTTATAATCCGTTTTATTAACATCATATTTAGGAATGCTATTTATTTGGCTTTCCGTGAGTTGATCCAATTTATTTAAAACTGTATCAGTTCTTCTTATTGAAATATCATCACAATTATGTACATCTTTTGTAACCGTATTTTTAGGACCAATATACTTCCAATAGGTCTGCTTTCCATTAAATCCATCTGGCGCATATCCATCAGAACTATCACTGCCAACTCCCATAGAATACATATCCTGTAAGCATTGATAATAACATTGTTCTTTTTCAAAAAAAACAATATCACCTTTAGTATATGCACTGAGTGGACTATAATTTTTATCTATCTTTTTCCACCATCTTGCTTTACTTTTATCAGGTGAAGTAGCATTACTTTTATCTTGAATTAACTGCCACCATGACCCATCACAATAAACAAAATCACCTTTACTATAATGTCTTCCTTCTACATAATCACCACGATTATTTTTCGTATTAATACATTCAACCTGTTTAGCAACTGTGATTTCGCTATCCGTTTTATCATTTTCACTATTGCCTTTTGATGAGTCATCTTTTATGTACCATAATCTTAAATTGCTATTTGAATCCGCTGTTTCAGAAACATTACTGAACAACGTAGTCTCACTAGCTGTATGAATATTAAAATTTACCAATTCAAAAGTTTTCTTTGTAGAATAAACTTCTTCATTCCCTTTTAAATATTTTAATGTTAAATCTAGGCGATAGCCATTTGAAGTAAATCCTCGTACATCCATTTGTAAATCTCGATTATTCATATAATAATCATCGTCAAAAACAGATTTCCCATCCCGATAAAGTCTACCTTTACTTTTATTATTTTTTACGATATAAAGGCAATGCCAAGCATTATTATCAGGTGCACTTTGACTTTCATTAATTCTAACATCCGTTGCATATGTAATTTCACTGCTTATAAAATCTAAAACACCATCTACTGTTTGCTTATCTAATGAATTTTGTGTAGTTTTGTCAAAATACCCTAATGAATTGACTAAGATTCCACCAGTAATTGTCATAATAATAGAAGCAATTAAAAGTACAACAACAATTTCAACTAACGTCATACCTTTATTATTTACTTTTTTGATCATCTTAGTCACCCTCTTTTCTATTTTGATGTTGTATAATAAATCCATTCATTACCACTTATTATTTTATAAAACTCTGAATATGTTTTATTTTCAAGTATTTTTGTACTTATTTCACTTTTTGGAATTAACCAAGTATCTTGATCATCTTCAACAGTTGTATTATCAAGCAATGCCCATATATCTGTTGGACGATCTCCTTTTTTTGCCTTATCACCAACTAATATGAATACGTATTTTTTGTATCCTTCATCTTCAAAAAAATCTTTATAAGTTAAATTTTCTCTAGTACTATCTGATATATACATACATGGTGTAATATATTTATACTTTTCCTTATCAAAATCTTTGTTATAAGTTCCAATAACCTCTAATAATGAATCCAGTTCTATATCAGGGTATATACTTGCATATAATTTAGGTAAATTTGTAATAAAATCTGATTTGTTTGCACCTGTTTTTTGCTTCATCCACTCTTTTATATATTCTTTAGTCTTTCCTTCAAATAATTTATCATTTGACGTGACTCCTTGCTCTTTTAAATAATTCGAAAATTCTTGCATCATTTTGCAATAATTTTTATAAATATTTCTTCCTTTCACAGCTTCATTTATTTGAATTTTAGGAATAAAATTTGAAAGATTAACATCCTTATATGTTTTACTTGTTGCTTTTTTATAAGTACCATTGACGATAATTGGATTACCACTCTCATTAACAGTAATAGAATAATTAGCTAAAGTATCATTCACATCAATATCTGTATCTTTATTTTCTTCATCAACTAGAGCTTTTTGTTGTTTATTCGTTACATCTTTATAATGATTAGAATCTGTAAAAAGATTAAGTGCAGTAACAAAACCAACCACAATAATTAAAGATGCTGTACTAATAATTAATAGAGAGATGATTACTTCAATAAGTGTCATACCTTTTGTATTTTTCATATTCATCCCTCCTACTCAATTTTTAACCATTGATCTGTATTGCTTACAGCATTTTTTATACTGTCTACATTTAAAAAATCACTTTCATTAAATGATTTATTTTTAGTAGCATACCAAGATTGATCATAATAAATAAGATAAACTCCTCCATTACTTGCACCACTTGAAGGAGATGCATAAATAAAATACTTCCCATTGCTATTTGGAAATATATGAAAATTAACATATAAATCTGGATACCATGTATTATTGTTAAAAACAATATTTTGATCTTTAACTTTTCGATAAATATCATCTTCTAATTTATCGAACTGATTATTTTGTGTCATACATGTTAAATACGCTTGTTTAATATGATAATCAGAGCCCTCACTATTATTAAACCACCAATCGCAATTATAATTAGCATCCGTAGTTTTATTCATATACTTACATTGATCTTTATACCAATCAATAAATGTATAAATATTTTTAAAATCTCCATAGTATTGATTCAACATAACCGTAAGTCTTTTATCAAGTGTATCTGCTATATTACTTCCTTCTGGCAAACCAATATTATTGTCATTATCATTATCTGTACTACCATTATTCCCTGAATCATTTCCACTTGAATTACTATCAGTAGAAACATTTAAATTTCCACTTGTATCATACCTTTTACATTTCCATTGATTATTAGACTGCGTTAAATAAGCATAAATTGTATAATCTTCACCATGATAATTAGCTTTTAGTGATGCAATAATTAAATTTTCTTTTTTTCGATTAATTTTAATATTTGAAATTGTTCCATAAGGAACAGAACATTCCATCTTTGATACATTAATTTGTTTACCTGTATCTGGAATTAGCTGAGAACTATTTTCATCATTTTCAATAGCACCAGCTAGAGATTTAATTGCCGAATTAGCAATCAATTCAACTTGTGTCTTATTTCTATTTTTAATAGATTGATTATAAGACATATATGCAAAAGACAAAGAGGCACCTACAATGACTACAAGAACCATAATCAATGTAATTGCCCATACAATTGTTGATCCCTTTTTATTTTTCATTGTTTGCACCTCTTTTACTATTTTTCTACCATATAAACTGTATATGTAATTGTTAAATCCAAGTTACCTGTTGAATTTTCATAGGCAACAGAATTAATATGTAAACCACTCATATTTTTAACATCTTCAATTAAATTGAGTAAATTAGCTTTTGTTCCTTTACATGTTTGAGTAACAACACATGAATAAACTAAAGCATTGGATGATTTAGATTCATCTGTATTATCATTTGCGTTATCAGATGAATTATCATCACTCTTTTTACTTGATAAATCTGTTTGTGTTATTTCAGACATTGTTAAATTAGTAGGACTAATTTTATGTTCTATTGTTAGATTTGTAATCAATTGATCAATATCTTCTTTTGACATAAGATTGTAAAATTGGTCATTTAAAGCTTTAATTTCTTGATTAACATTCATAATTTGTGTTTTGATATCTTTTGTTGAAGAAGATGAGCTTGTTCCTTTTAATTCAGTAAGTTGTAATTCTAAACTATCTTTTGAAGACTTTAATGATGTATGCGACGTTAATTGTGGTTGTAATAAAATCAACCATCCAAAACAAATAATCAATAAAATCACTAATATATAAATCAATGTCTTTTCTCTAGAAGAAAGTTTTTTAAATGAATCTTTAATCTTGTCCATTTGTTGTACCTCCTTCTAATGTACATGTAATCGATGATTTATAAGTAATTGGTGTCGTATTCGTTACTGTTTGTGTTGTTGTCGCACCTGTTGTAGGATCTGTTACGGTTTCCGTTGTTTCACTAACACCACCATCTTGAGTATACCCATTGTAATCAACTGTTTTAAAAGTACCTGATTCTCTTAGTGTTCTTACTGTTTCTTCACAACCATTAACTTTAGAAGCTGTTACAGTAAGTGATATAGCTCCTGTTTCTTGATTAAATGATATTGAATCAATTGTTAAGTTCTTACATGATTTATCAATTGTTTCTAAAATACCTTTATCAATTTGAGGGTATTTTGATAATGTTTGTGTAATTGTTTGTAAGTTTGTAAGTTGTTCATTGAGCTTACTTAATTCTTTTTGTTGATCAGAATTTGTATTAGATGCTGTTGCAGCAAGAGCCTCTTCTATTTGTGTTTGCAATGTATCAACATCCTTTTGTAAGTTCCTATTAGTGATTGTTAAATAAAGTGTACTTGTCGCAAAAATAAGAATGAGTAAAACAGGTAATGCTATAAGCAAGAGTGTTTTAGAATTTGTATTTATTTTTTTCTTTGTTTTATAGACAGATAAAAAATCAATATCTTTGTTACTGTTTCTTGCCATCTTATCTCCTCCATAAACTTCCAACAAATAAATATTTATGAATAGGAAAATTATTATCTTTACTACAAGTATAGTTTGTTGGTTTAAAACGAGATGTCTCAATACTCAAATTAGAAGAAATAGTTGACATCAACATATCTTCTTCATAAGTTTCTAGCCCAGCAAAATAGATTTTTTCTAATTGGGCATCTTTATAAGCACCTTTAGTAAACTGCATTAATTTAGTAAGTGAATTGGATAATTCAGTAATAAAAGCAACTGTTCCACGATCAGAGAAAATACGTGTTCTATTAGCTATTTCATATTGTCCATTAATAAATAAATAATGAATAACATCTTGTCCATTGATTACTGTTAAAACATAAGATAGATTTGTTAATTTAAGAATAGATTCTGTTAATTTAATAATTGAATTTGTCATAATATCAATTGATTCTAATGAAATTCCCATTTCATCAAACAAATCAATATACGGCTTTAAAAACTCTCTTTCCATTGCCGCACACAAAACAAGTTGACCTTCTTTACCCTCAACTTTATCTTTTATAACAGCATAATCATATAATAAATCCGTATATTGACTTTCAACATCAATAAATTCATCCTTTACAAATTGAAGCATTTGTTTATGAGAAACTTCCGGTAAAACAGAACACTTCACTAAAATTTGTCCACTATCGACAACAAGTCTCACACTATCAACATTTTCTTTTTTTAAATCAAGTAAAACATCTCTAACAGGTTGATCATCAAGAATATTCCCATCTAACATTGTTCCTTCAACAAATTCAAATTCTTTGTAAGAAGAAATATGAATATTATTCTTTGAAACATTTCCTTGAACCATTTGTAATCCTTTTGTTGATAAAAATACAATATAACTCATAATTCCTCCTACATATTTCCTACATTGTTATACAATGTATAAATTGGTAATAATACAGATATAATAATTAAACAAATAACAACTGCTAAAAAGATAATCATTAATGGTTGAATAAGGGTAATCATTCTTTCTGATGCTTGTTCTGCTTCAAAATCAAAATCATCTGCAAGAGTAGTAAGCATTGATTCCAAACGCCCACTTTCTTCTCCTACAAAAATACTACTTGTTAATTTAATATCAAAACCATCAATGTCCTTGATTGCTTGAGATAAACTTTCCCCGTTTCTTAATTTCTTAATAGCTCCGTCAAACTGTGATTCAATATAAACATTACCAATCGTTGTTTTAGCAATATTTAAAGCATTAACAATAGACATCCCACTTGTGTATAAAGAACATAAAGTTCTCGCAAATCTACTCGTATAAATTGTCATCAACAATTTACCAAACTTAGGAATTTTTATTTTTAATTTATCTACTTGAAAACGTACCTTTTCTACTCTAAGTAAAGCAATAAAAGTGACAACCAAACCTGCAGCAATCAATAAGACAAAATACCAATAATCTTGTAAAAACTTAGAAATACTAATATTGATTTTAGTAATCAATGGTAATTCAACATTTTTAAAAATATCAAAGAAAGAAGGAAGCACTGCTAAATAAACAATCAACAAAACAGCAATTGTAATAACAATCAAAATAATAGGATACATCATTGCTGACTTTGTTTTACCTTTAATACGATGATCCTTTGAATACTGATTAGACATCGTTAAAGCCGTTTTATCCATATCCCCACTTGCTTCACCTGAACGATACATTTGAATCATTAAATTAGGAAAAGCAACACCTTGAGCTTCCATAGCAGCGGATAAAGTATATCCTTGTTGTAACTTTATATAAATATTTTCATAAATTTTTTTTATTTTTTTATTATCTTCTCTTCGAACCATAATAGAAAAAATACGAATCAAAGATAAACCAGAAGCAAGCATTGTTCCTACTTCTCTAGAATAAGCTGATAATTCATTTAATTTCATTTTATACTGATTAACAGTTTTTTTAGTGACATCTTGGCAACTTACTAAAAATAAATTTTGTTCTTTAAGCTTTCTCACTAAATCATTTCGATCATCAGCTTCTAACGTTCCTCTTATTGTTTTAGCTGACATATCTTTCGAAATATATTTAAATGTAGCCATTCTATCACCTCTTTACATCATTAAATTTAAATACCAACTTATAATTTCACTACCATAAGATAAAGCAATAAAAATACCAATTGATAAATAAGGACCAAAAGCAATATGTCCTTTTTTATTAATCTTTTTACTTACCAATAAAAAAATACTATAACTTCCTGCAAGTAAAATACCAATAAAAGCAGCAAGTAAACTATACTTCCATCCTAAAGCTATTCCTGAGACAAACATTAATTTAATATCTCCACCACCAAAAGATTCAGCAATTAAAACATTTAATAAAATCATTGGTACTGAAATACAAAACATTCCAATAATGCTTTCTAACAAAGACATATGTCTTACATACATTAAAACAATAGATACAAGAAGCATAGCTATATTTAAACCATCAGGAATAATCATTGTATCAAAATCAATCATTGTAATCGCAAGTAAAATCATCGCAATCACAAACATTAAAATCGTTTCAATACTAAAACCAAAACGATAAAAACAAAACATACCAATCAATCCACCAAAAATTTCAATCAAAAAACCTCTAATAGGAATCGAAGTATGACAATAACGACACTTACCCCTTAAAAAAATATAACTTACAATAGGAACCAAATCATACCATTTTAAAGTCTCACCACAATGATCACAATGACTTCTTCCCTTGACAAAACTCTCATTTCTAGGAACACGATCAATCACAACATTCATAAAACTCGCAACACACATTCCTATTAAAAACATATATACATAAATCAAAATAATAATTGAATCCATAAAAACCTCATCTAATCAAAATTATGATTACTATCAGTACTTACAATCTTTACATCCTTATTCTTTGTGAGTGTAGCTTCAATACGATGATCATCATCACTGATCCAATACATTTTATAAGTATTGCCATTTCTTTCTACATCAACATCATCTAACTCTGTCTTTTTCGCAATAATACCTTTTAATTGATTATTATCTGCAGTAGCAATTGTATTACCACTCAATATATCTTTAATATAATTATCTATAGCATCTTCACTAGGATTATCTGTTGCCTTATACTTAGCCACTTCCGTTTCAACCACTGTATAAATAGAATGTGCCTCTTGAATATAGCGAGACTCTTTAGCTTCATTTACATAACCAATTACAGAAGGTACAGCAATCGCAGCTAAAATAGCTAAGATTACTAATACAACAATAATCTCTACCAACGTAAAACCTTTCTTATTCTTCATCTTCCTCACCCTAATTAACACTTACTGTTATATCTTTATTTCTTTTAATTACAGAATAAACATTCTTTCCATCATCACTTTTAAAATTAACATAGTACTCTGCATTATCTTTTCCAATATGACTACAAGTACCAAACGTCACATTTTGAATACCCGTTTTTTTTGTTATTGTTTCTGTTAATTCTTTTTTATACTCAGTATTCTTATAAGTATCATCATTTAATTCATTGCCTAAAGCTTTATACCTTGCTTCCTCTGTTTGAATAACTGTATAAATAGAATGAGCTTCTTCAATATAGCGTGTCTTTTTAGATTCATCTACATATCCAAGAACAGCAGGTACAGCAATAGCAGCTAAAATAGCTAAAATCACTAACACAACAATAATTTCTACCAACGTAAAACCCTTGTTATTCTTCAATCTTTCCTTCATATGCCCATTCCCCTTTTTTGGTTATATTATAACATATATATACAAAATTTCTAATAATCCAACAATTTTCTCTCAATTATTACATAAAAAAACCATTCTTATAAGGAATGGTTATAAACTTCTTAGAATAAAATTATAATAATTTAAATTATTCAATTGATGTAATCTTAACTTGTTTATTCTTATAAAGTTCTGCTTGTATTTTTTTACCATCATCACTTGTCCAATGTAAAAGATAAACATAACCGTCTTTATTAGAATCACCAGAATATATCCAGTCCATACTTTTAATACCTACTTTATTAGAAATAATATTTTCTCCATCTGGATTATTTGCAGTTTGATTACAAAGTTTTTTATACATATCTTCCATATTATTGTGTGAATCACCTTTATCTGTATAATCTATTTCATTTTCTAATCTAGCTTCTTCTACTTGAATAACAGTGTAAATAGATTTAGCTTCTGCAATATATTTTTCTTTTTTAGCTTCTTCGACATATCCTAAAACAGAAGGAACAGCAATTGCTGCAAGTATTGCAAGAATAACTAATACAACAATAATTTTAAAATGGACCCTGTAAAACGGACACAAGAAAAAAAGTACTTTGGTGCTTAGTCC
>NZ_JAJDKA010000031.1:0-33757 GCF_020589945.1 Faecalibacillus sp. MSK20_93
TAAAAAAAGCTATAAAGAATGCCTAATCCAAAAGATTAGGTTTCTTTACAGCCCCTTTTTTATATACATTTTTTATGTATAACTTTGTTATGCCTTTTTTAGTATATAAAAATATTTCAAGAGAAAAGTTGTATGAAGAACTTCTTATGAAAGAAGAAGGCTTACAGGATACACTGAACCATCTAATTCATATTGGAAAACCAATAGAAATGGATGAAGAGGTCTTCTTAGAAAAACTTGTTCATTTGAAGAAGGAAGCTTATGACGAAACAAATGATATCAGACACCTTATCAAAGATATTGTGCCTACATATCAACCAAAATCATAACAGAACGTATGCTTTTTTTATATGAAAAAGAAAGGAAAAAATTATGAGTGATAAAAAGTATAAGATTGGTTATACAACAGAAGTGTTTGATATGTTTCATATAGGACACTTGAATATTTTAAAAAATGCAAGAAGACGATGTGATTATTTAATTGTTGGTGTAAGTACTGACGAAGTTGTAAAAAGTTATAAAAATAAAACACCTATAATCCCTTTTAAAGAACGTATTGCCATAGTAAATGAATTGAAATGTGTAGATAAGGTAGTTCCTCAAACAAGTATGAATAAGATGGAAGCATGGAATCAGTTACATTTTAATGTGTTATTCCATGGCTCTGATTGGCAAGGAAGTGATATGTACAATAATATGATTAATCAATTTTCAAATGTAGGTGTAGATGTTGTATTTCTTCCACACACAGATGGTATTTCTTCTACATATTTATCAGAAATATTACAAAAAATTAATATAGAAAATTTTGAATAACATAATCATAAAAGGTATGTTTTATTTTTTTAGTTTAATTGATAAAAATTGAATACTAAAATTAGTATTCAAAAATTTAAGTGATTTAGAAAGGATAATATCATGTTTTTAAAATTAATGTATATTACAAATAGCGTTGATGTTGCATTGATTGCTGAAAAATATGGAGTTGATAGAATTTGGATTGATTTAGAAACTTTAGGGAAGCAAGAAAGACAAGGACATATTGATTCTGTAAAATCAAAGCATTCTATCAATGATATAAAAAAAATATCGCCAAAATTAACAAAATCTGAAATGCTAGTAAGGGTTAATCCAATAAATCCATGTAGCAAAGAAGAAATAGACAAAGTAATTGAAGCTGGAGCAGATATTATTATGCTACCGATGTGGAAGTCATTAGATGATGTCAAAAATTTTTTAACAATTGTGGATAAACGTATTAAAACAACATTACTTCTTGAAACTAAAGAGGCTGTGGAATGTTTAGATGAAGTATTAGAAAATGGTGGATTTGATGAAATACATATAGGATTGAATGATTTGCATTTAAGCTATCATTTAAAATTTATGTTTGAATTGCTTGCCAATGGAACAGTAGAAAAGATTTGTAATAAAATCAAAAACTATAATATTCCGTATGGTTTTGGTGGTGTTGCTAGACTTGGAGAAGGAACATTACCAGCAGAAAAAATTATTATGGAACATTAAAAATTATTATGGAACATTATCGATTAGGTTCATCGAGAGCAATTCTTTCAAGAAGTTTCTGTAATGTAGATAAGACAGCATCACTTGATGAAGTAAAAGAAATATTTAAAGAAAATATGAAAACTCAAAGATTATTTGAAGAGAAAGTAATGAAAATGTCTAAAAAAGATTTTGAAAATAATAAAGATGAATTAAGCAATTGTGTAGAAAAAATCGTTAAACAAATGGAGGCATAAAAATGAAATTAAACAAACAAATTATAAGTGATTTAAGAAAAGAATACGGAGATGCTTTTTATTTGTTAGATTCTAAACAATTTAGAAGTAACTATACTGAATTAAAAAATGCTTTTTCAAGTATTTATTCTAATTTTAATATTGCATATTCTTATAAAACAAATTATACACCTAGATTATGTAAAATTGTTAATGAATTAGGTGGATATGCTGAAGTTGTTTCTGAAATGGAAGCTGCATTAGCTATGAGAATTGGGGTTAAGGAAAATAGAATTATTTGGAATGGTCCAATTAAAAATAAAGAAAAACTAGAATCTTTTTTATTAGCTGGTGGCACAGTTAATATTGATTCTATTGATGAAGGAAAATATATCTATGAATTATCAAAAAAGCATGAAGATGTAACATTTAATGTTGGTGTTCGTTGCAATTATGATGTTCAAGATGGTGTTATTTCTCGATTTGGTTTTGATGTAGAGAGTAAAGAATTTCAAGATGTATTAGATTTAATTAGGGAAAGAGATAATTTATATCTAATCAATTTACAATGCCATTTTGCTAAAAGACAATTAGAATATTGGCCTGAAAAAGCAAAAGGAATGTTAGATTTGATTGACAGGTTAAACATTGTCCCACAAAGAATTGATCTTGGTGGTGGATTGTTTGGGAAAATGGAAAATTCTTTGAAAGAACAATTTACATCTAATATTCCTAATTATCAAGATTATGCAAATGCAGTAGCAACATTATTTGCTGAAAGATTTTCTGATAAAGATAATCAACAAGAATTAATTATAGAACCAGGTTCAGCTTTAGTTGGTGATTGTATGAAATTCGTTGGGACAGTTAAAACAATAAAAAATATAAGAGGAAAATCATTTGCAACAGTATTAGGAAGTCAAAAAAATATTAGTATGACTGGTGTTAATCCTCCTATAGAAATAATCAATATGTCAAATGAGCAAGATGAATATAAAGATTTAGATTTTGTCGGATTTACATGTATTGAGTCTGATGTTATTTATAGAAATTTTAATGGAAAATTAGCTATAAATGATGCGATTGTTATTAGTAATTGCGGATCGTATTCCTTAGTTATGAAACCTCCGTTTATTTTACCTAATTTCGCTGTATTAGATATTTCAGAAGGTAAAACAGAAGTTATTAAACGTGCTGAAAATTTCGAAGATGTTTTTCATACGTTTGAATTATAGGAGGAAATAGATTTGGTAGCTATTAATAAATTTTTAAAGAGACTGTTTGATATTGTATCATCAGGCATAGCAATTATTATTTTGATTCCTTTATGGATAATAATTGCTATTGCTATAAAAAAAGATTCTAAAGGACCTATTTTCTTCAAACAAGGTAGAAGAACAACAAATGGAAAAGTATTTCATATGTATAAATTTCGCTCAATGATAGTTGATGCTGAAAAAATGGGTGCAGGATTATTTAATTATAAAGATGATCCAAGAGTAACAAAAGTAGGAAAATTTTTAAGAAAGAGTAGTTTAGATGAATTACCTCAATTGTTTAATATATTTTTTGGAGATATGTCTGTCGTAGGACCCAGACCATGCGTTACTTATGAATTGGGCGATTTTGAAACATTAAATAAAAAGTATAAAAAAAGGTTTCAAGTCAAAGCAGGCTTAACTGGTTTGGCTCAAGTAAAGGGTCGCAATGATATTTCTTGGGATGAAAAAGTAACCTATGATAATCAATATGTGGATGGATTTAAAAAGTATGGAATTTTATTAGATATAAAGATTCTATTTGACTCAGTAATAAAAGTGTTTAAAAAAGAAAATATTTATGAAAATAAAGCAGATGAATCTTTAGATGATATCGAAGCTGCGAAATTAGCAGAAGAAGAAATTATTAGAATTGCACACTTACCAGATTAGAGGAGGATAAGCAATGAAATATGATGTAGAAAATAGAAGAATATGGTTAAAAGGTGAAATATTAAATGTCAATGATGCAAAAATCAATGTATTATCACCAACATCACAATTTGGTTTAAATGTATTTGAAGGAATTCCATGTTATTGGAATGAAGATGAAAATCAATTATATGCATTTCGTTTAGATGATCATTATAATCGATTATTAAGATCAGCAAAATTGTTACAATTAGATTGTAAATATACAAAGGAAGATTTTACAAAAGCCTTAAAAGATGTCATTAAAGCAAACGAATATGATGAAAATTTATCTGTAAGACAAACTTTATTTGTTGATGGCTTTGGATCATGGGGATCAGAGGGACCAGTAGAAATGTTTGTTGCACCAATTCCTAGAGGAAGAACAAGTGCTGAATATAATAAAAAAGGGTTAAACTGTTGTATTACTTCTTGGAGAAGAATTAGTGATGAAACTCTTTCACCAAGAATTAAATGTGGCGCTAATTATATTAATAGTAGAGTAGGACAAAGAGAAGCTTTAAGAAATGGATATGATACTTGTCTTTTCTTAAATGAAGTTGGAAAGGTTGCAGAAGGACCTGGATCATGCTTTTTTATGATTAAGGATAATACAGTTATTACTCCACAACTTACAGATAGTGTTCTAGAAAGTATTACAAGAGATACTGTGATTCAATTAGCAAAGCATATGGGATATAAAGTTATTGAAAGATCAATAGATAGAACAGAACTTTACACATGTGATGAAGCCTTTTTATGTGGGTCAGCGATGGAGATTACCCCTGTTTTAAGTATTGATCGATATACAATTGGAAATGGTGATACTGGAAATATTACAAAAAATATACATTTAAAATATTTAGATGCTGTTCAAGGAAAAGATAAAGAATTTAAGCAATGGGTAACTCCAATTTATGAATAGAGGTTAGTTATGGATAGAAAATTTATAGAAGGAAAAGTATCTGTAATTATACCAATTTATAATGCAGAAAAGTATTTAAGAAAAACATTAGATTCTATTCTTGTTCAAACATACAAAGACATAGAGATTGTTTTAGTTGATGATTGTTCAAATGATGACTCAGCTAATATTATTAAAGAGTATATACAAAAATATCCAGAAATTGTTTACTTTTTACAAGAAACAAATCAAGGTGCAGGCGCAGCAAGAAATAAAGCATTAGAATTAGCAACTGGTCAATATGTTGCTTTTTTAGATAGTGATGATATTTGGTATCCAAATAAGGTTGCTAAACAACTTGAGTTAATGAAGAAAAGAAATTGTCCATTTTCATATACGGCAATTGAAATGATTGATGAAAATGACAATCTTTTAAAGAATAAAAGAAATATTAAAGAAACGTGTGATTACAAATATTTGTTACATAATACAATAATAGCTACATCGTCAGTTATTATCGATAGAACTATTTTAGGTGACTTTAGAATGCCTTTAAGGCGAGGTGGACAAGATTATGCAACTTGGTTAATGTTATTAAGAAATGGATGCATTGCTAGAGGCATTAATGAAGCACTTGTTAAATATCGTATAAGTAGTAATTCATTATCATCAAATAAATTTAAAAGCATTAAACAAATTTGGGAAATTCAAACACAAGATGAAGAAATAAATAAATTACGTGTTTGTTTGAATACATTTAGATTTATAATAAATGCTTTAAAAAAATATTTAGGAGAATAGAGATGAGAAAAATTGATGTTGAAATAGTTTTTGTGGTTTTAGTTTATAGAAATATAGATGATTTACAAAACTTTATTATTAATACGAAATCTAAAGTAAAGTGTAATTATAAAATTATTGTTATAGATGCCAAATATTCAGATGAAGTATCCAAAGATATAGAAAATATTTGTTTTCAAAATAAACTAGTATACATTCAGATTGATAACAAAGGATATGGATATGGGAATAATGTTGGAATAGAATATGCAAATAATATGTATGAATATAAATATATTATTATTTGTAATCCAGATGTTGAGTTTATTAGCACATTAAGAATAGAAAATTTATGCGATTCTGAAATGATTATTGCTCCCCAAATAATTGCCAATAATAATAAATTGCAAAATCCATATTGGGTGAAAGAAAATATATTTTCTGAAAAATTAATGTATATAGGGTATAAACATGATATTAAATTGTTTTTGTATGTGGGTATTTTTATAAATAAGATTATAAAGTATTTATTTAGAAATCATAATAATTATATCTATGCATGTCATGGTGCATGTATAATCTTGAATTATAATTTTATAAAATACTACAATTTTAAATTTGATGATAAAATGTTTTTATTTTATGAAGAGGCATTGTTAGGATTATTTGCTAAAAAGAACAATATAAAAATAAAGTATGATAAAAATATTATAGTAAGACATTTTGAAGACGGATCAATGAGTATTTCAAATATTAATGAATATAATTTCTTAAGGGACTCGTTTATTTATTATTATAAAAGGTATAGAAAATTATGAAAATAGGAATTGTAATTGTATGTTATAACCCAGATATAAGAACAGATAAGTTGATAGATAATATTTCAAATGATAATAATTATGAAAAAATAGTTATTGTCGATAATTCAAATTTTAGAAATAAAAAGTTTGAAAATTTAGATAGAAAAAAATTTAAATATATTCCAAATTGTAAAAATTTAGGAATAGCCAAAGCTCAGAATATTGGATTAGATTATTTAAATTCTATTGGATTAAAATGGGCTATTACACTAGATCAAGATACAATAATTACATATTCATTAAGTAATAAGTATATAAAGTATTTAGATAAAAAAGAAAAACTTGATGATATAGGAATTATAAGTACTAATTATTACGATATAGGTACACAAAAGCAAAAATTTGTATTTAATGAAAGTGAAATACTTGTTGATGAAACTATAAGTTCTGGGTCTTTGATTAATATAGATATATTTAATAAAATAGGAAAAATGAGAGAGGATTATTTTATAGATCAAGTAGATAATGAATATTGTTTAAGGCTAAAAGTAAACGGATATAAAATAGTTATATTGAATGGTATCGATATGGAACATAAAATAGGAAAAATAGAGTTGAGAAAGATTTTTGGAAGAGAAATCTGCATTTATCATCAATCACCTATGCGATATTATTACAGAACAAGAAATCTATTATTTATGATAAAAGATTATAAGGATAGAGTTGTGATAATAAAAGTTATAAAATCATTAGTAAAAGATTTTATAAAATTATTATTTGAACAGAAAAAATATACAAAATTAAAAATGATTTTTTTAGGTATTAATGATGGATTTGCTTATCTGCTTGATAGAAAGGAAAAAAATGAAGATAATTTTGATTAATATTATATTAATAATATTTATGGTATTTTTATATAAATATTTAAAGAAAAAAACAAATACATATTTTTCACCATTGCTTTTGTTTAATTGGATTTGGATTACTGTTATAGTTAATTCAGCTTTAATTTCAACAAAAAAATTTAGTATGACAACAAATATATTTGTTATTTTAATTTTTATAAGTGGGAATTTATTTTTTTTAATGTTTTCGAAAAGAAACAATAATGATGATTTATATAAACAAATTCATAAGTATTATTCAACAAATAAAAGTAAAATGAAAAAAATGATAATTTTTTGTTTGTTATTTCGTATTATGCAAATATTTTATGATATTTATGTTGTTAATAGATTAGGTGCATCAATTAATATGTTATTTGGTAATGTTGAATGGTTAAGGTTTGCATATTTGAATTATTCAAATAACATAGGAATAGTTTTTGCATTAATCACAAATATTTTAAATTATTTTGCTGAATTAGGACTAATAATAAGTGCATTTTTATGTTTCTGTGAAAAAAAATATTTCTACTTACTAATAAATATTATATTATCCTTTTTTCATGCTATTTTTACATTATCAAAAATGGCTTTTTTTATTGACTTAATATTTGTAATAGGAATTTTTTTTATATTTTCAAATATAATCAAAATAAATCGTAAAGAGAAAAGATTAATAGTGTTGGTAATAGTATTTATTATCCTTTCATTGATAGTAACAGGAACGCAAAGAGGATATCAAAATCAAGATAGTTCAATTGAGGGAATTGATAATGTTATAGTAGCTAAAACAGTTTCGTATTTTGTAACACCGTGTCTAGCATTTAAATCCTTAATGGATCAAGAAATTGATTATAGTTATGGAAGCAAAACATTTAGCCCAATATATAAGTTTATTGGATTTAGTTATGAAACATTTGGAGATATAGATGTAGGTTTTGATGATTCTACTGTTTATACTTTGCCAGGAATGTTTTTTGCTGATTTTGGTTATATTGGATGTATATTATTATTATTTTTTTATTCTTTCGTAGTTTCAAAAACATATAATAAAGTTTTTCAGAAATTTTCTTTATTTAATTTGTGTATGTATTTAATATTTAATATGACATTATTACTTTCATTTTTTACTTGGATGGGAAGAATGACTTTTTATTGGATATTCCCTATTTTTGTTTTTTATGTTGAAAAGATGATTATGATTAAGAATGGAGGATAAAATATTGAATAATAAATTAAAAACCATTTCAACAAATACATTAATAATTGGTATGGGAGCTATTGTTTCTAAAGGTGCAGCATTTATAATTGCTTTTGTATTAGCAAATTTTTTATCAACAAAACAATATGGTAGTTTGGATGTTATTTTGACATATGTTAGTTTAGCACTGCCTTTTATTACTATGGAATTATCTCAAGCAATGTATAGAAAGATATTAGAAAATCCAGAAAATGCAAATGAATATTATTTAAAATCCATAATGTCAATATTATTAAATGTTATTATTTTTATAGTTATATTGATTTTTATTAATACACAGTATAAATTTTATATTTTTATTTATACATTATTACAAATAATTTTTAACTTTACTATTGAATATGTTAGAGGCTTACAAAATCTTAAATTATATTCTATATGTAATATTATTAATTCTTTTACTTTTTTAGTACTAGCTCCATTATTTTTAAAATGTTTTCAACATAATATAAAATATGTCCTTTTAGCATATTCAATCTCTTTTTTGATATGCATTGGCATTGTATATTATAAATATGATATTTTTAGAATTACTAATAAAGGTGATTATAATTTAAAAAAAATGCTATCATATTCATTACCACTTATACCTAATGGAATTTCATGGTGGGTTACAAATGCATCAGATAGGTTGATTATAAATTTGTTTCTAGGTGTTAAATATAATGGATTATATGCTATGGCTTATAAAATCCCTACACTATTAACTTCTTTTTTTTCTGTATTTAATTTATCTTTTCAACAAATGGCATTTTTAGAAAATGAGGAAAGTGATATTATTTTTTATGATAAATTATTTAATGAACTATTTCGAATTTTATCTTGTGTTGGGCTTTTAATAATAATGTTTGTACCGATTGTATATGGTGTTTTTTTACCTCATGATTATATTGCTAGTATGAAATATATTCCATCTCTTTTATCAGGTACCATATTTCTTTGTTTATCACAATATTTAGGAAATATGTTACTTTCAAATAGAAAAAATAAAATAGTAGGCATTTCTACAACAATTTCAGCAATATTTAATATTTTAATTAATTTATTATTAATAAAACAAATTGGATTATTTGCCGCATCATTTTCTACAATGATTTCATATATAATTCTTTATACTATTAGATATTTTAACCAAAGAAAAAGTATAGTAAAAAAGACATTTTATTTTAAAACATTAATTATACAATTATTATTTTTAATGTTTTCTTATTTTTATATTAGATATTTTGACTTTAATATTGTATATATGATTATAAATGTTTTTTTGATTATTTTTGTTTTAATGATAAATAAAAATTTCATTCTATCGTTAGTAAATATATGTTTTAAGGAGAAAAAATAGAAGATTATGAATATAACAATTGTAAATCAACAAGGACACAATTTTGGAGATGAAGCAGCAGGAGCAGGATTGCTTAACAGAATACTACAATATGAAGAAGTAGAAAATGTGACTGTTCTTTATGCATCTGATTCAATTTTACCAATTACTGATTCTAGAATTATACATAAACCAGATATTTCTTTAAAAAATGTAGGTTTAAAAAATTTAATTACTTATTATTTGTTTGGGTCTAAAATAGTAAAAAATAAAAAATTAAATGAATGGATTAGAATTATTAATAATTCTGACATAATTTTTGTTTCCCCATGTGGTGCAAGTATAGGAATATATAAAGATTATCGATATCTATTAAGATTATTGATTGTTGTTAAAGAAAAAAAAATACCAGTTTTTCATTATAATACTATTAATTCAAGTAAAAGTATAATATTTGACAGTATTGCAAAATATATTTTAAATAGATCAGATGTAAATGTAAGAGAAAAGAAATCTAAATTATACTTGGATAGTATAGGCATTGAAAGTACACTAGGAACTGATAGTGCTTTTTTATTAAGTCCATTAGAAAATATGAGTAAAAGTAGTTATATTAGTTTTATTCCTGCTCATTTTGATGATTGGCATCCTTATTTTAAAAAAAATAATATAGATGAAAAATTTAATAGTAAAGTATTGCCGATTATTTCCAAAATTATAAAAAAAAATAATTTAAAAATAAAAATACTGCCTCATTTCAATTTAGAAAGTGAATATAAATATTGTAATTATATGAAAGAATTGCTAATAAAAAATGGAGTTAATGAAAGAAATATAGTAGTTCCTAGATTAACAAAATTTCAAGAATATGATTATGAAATTTCTAGAAGTCTATTTGTAGTATCAATGAGATATCATGGTTGTGTTTTAGCTTCTAAAAATTTTATTCCTTTTTATACTTTTTCATATGAGAATAAAATGAATGAAGTAGCTAATTATTCGCAAATGAAAGAATATGTTATTAATTTAAATAATCTAGATGCATACTCTAATAATAATTTAAGTAATCTTTTTGAATCTATTATTTTTAAAAGAGATGATTTAAGTGATATGTTAAAATCAAGATATTATAATTTTATTCTTCCAAACGTTGAAAAGAAGACTAAACAATTATTTAAGGGAGATGAATAGAAAATGAAACTAGCAGTCGCAGGAACAGGATATGTAGGATTGAGTATCGCTACATTATTAGCACAGCATCACGAAGTGATGGCTGTGGATATCATAGAAGATAAGGTGAATAAGATTAATAATCGTATTAGTCCTATTCAAGATGAATATATCGAAAAATATTTAAAAGAAAAAGAATTAAATCTAACAGCAACCTTAAATGCAGAAGATGCATATAAGGATGCTGTTTTTGTTATCATTGCTGCACCAACAAACTATGATTCAAAGAAGAACTTCTTTGATACAAGTGCAGTAGAAAATGTAATAGAACAGGTAATGGAAATCAATCCAAATGCCATTATGGTCATTAAAAGTACAATACCTGTAGGATATACACAAAGCATCAGGGAAAAAACAGGAAGCAAGAATATCATTTTCTCTCCTGAATTCTTAAGAGAATCAAAGGCATTGTATGATAATCTTTATCCTTCAAGAATCATTGTAGGAACAGATATGAATGATGAAAGACTTGTAGAAGCAGCACATACATTTGCATCACTATTACAAGAAGGAGCCATCAAAGAAGATATTGATACATTGTTTATGGGATTTACAGAAGCAGAAGCAGTAAAACTGTTCGCTAATACATATCTAGCATTAAGAGTATCTTTTTTCAATGAATTAGATACCTATGCAGAACTAAAAGGATTAGGTACACAACAAATCATTAATGGAGTATGTCTAGATCCAAGAATTGGATCACATTACAATAATCCATCATTTGGATATGGGGGATATTGTTTACCAAAAGATACAAAACAATTATTAGCTAACTATGCAGATGTCCCACAAAACTTAATTGAAGCCATTGTAGAAAGTAATAGAACAAGAAAAGATTTCATTGCAGATCAAGTATTAGAAAAAGCAGGAGCGTATGAAGCAAATGATTCATATAATCAAGAAAAAGAAAATGAAGTAATTGTTGGAGTATATAGATTAACAATGAAATCAAACAGCGATAACTTCAGACAGTCATCAATCCAAGGAGTCATGAAAAGAATCAAAGCTAAAGGAGCTAAGGTTATTGTCTATGAACCAACATTAGAAGATGGAACAACATTCTTTGGAAGTGAAGTAGTAAATGACTTAAATAAATTTAAAGAACTAAGTCAAGCAATCATAGCGAACCGCTATGATAGTTGTCTAGATGATGTAGAAGAAAAAGTATATACAAGAGATTTATTTAGAAGAGATTAGTTTCTAATATGGATTTTTTAGATTTATTTTATAAGAATTTTTCTATAAAGCCTAAGTCTTTATTTGGGTAATTTTCATTGTTTTAATAGTTATTAAATTTGGTGATTTTTTTAATTCATTGGAATTATCATGGAAATGGGTTAAGAAAATATATGATTTTTTTAAAAATAATAAAAAAAGAGTAATAATTGTACTTATAGTGTTGTTTTGCATAATAGGTAATTCAGATTTTTCAATTTTTTTTAATTCTTCCACTAATAAAAAAGATATCATCCTTATGGATGATAATAATAAAAAAAATTATCCAATTGAAGTGGATATGAAAATGAAGAAGAAGGTTGGGAATTGGACGTATTTTATATACAATACTGAGGATACAATTGGAAGTAAATACGCTGATAAGCCAATATACTATCCTGCTCTGTATAGATACAAAAATGGTACATATATTGCTAGAAAAGTAAATGAACAAGCTTGTTATACTTATACGGTTTCTAAAAATTGTGTTTATTATTTAGATTCGACATTGTCTGTTCAATCACATGGTTATTTATATGTTGCAAGACCAGATGGAAAAAACCAAAGATTACTAGATACAGAATTATAAGATTTTCAAATAGTTGATGATAAATATATTTATTATGTTTATTGTTTTGATACTACAGGAGTTGGTATTGAAGGACATGCTCTTCATAGAATGAATTTAGATGGGTCTAATGAAATAATTGCAGCGTATGAAGTGTCAAGTGATATTTTAAAATGTAGTCACTTTGATTATAAGATAAAAAAAGGATGGGTTTATTATAAGAATTTTAAAATGGAATTAGGTAATCCTGCAAGCGGGCTTGAAAAAATAGTAATGAATGATATAGGTGACAATGGTTGGATTTATTATATTACTAATCAATTGATAAAAGCTAAAAAAGATGGTTCACAACGTGTAGTTTTAGATGGAGAGGATACCTTTGATTATGAAATAGAAAAAGTAGAAGATAAATACATCTATTATAGGAAGAATGGTATTACGTATAAAATAGGTGTTGATGGCAATAACAAAGAGATTTTGGAATGAAATTGAATATTCTAGGTGTATCACCACAAAAGATACACCTATTTTTCACACATGAATATAAGCGGTTGCATGTTTTTGTGTTTTTTATCGAGATAAAAGATAATGAGGCTAAAGGGAAAGTAAAGAAGACAGCGGGTATATGTTTAAAGAGTATTAATTTTTGACTCCTATATAGAAGTGAAAATGAAAAGATAAAAATTTATTGCATGTTTATTTTTATTAGTTATAAGATTTAGTTTACATGTTCCATGTGATGTTTTTACGATTACAAATGAAGATAATCATGTAGAAACAGATCAAACGAATTTAGCTAATGATCAATTAGCAAAAAAAAATGCATCAGGTATTCATGATATCTTTTATCCTAAATATAATAGTAAATTAGAATTATTTAAAGTACTTTTAAAAGATTACTTTATAAAGATGAAGAAATTGATGTATTTGATATAGATATCAGTTCTTAGAACGCTATATTTTTATTTAGCTTTTTATTTTGCACTTACTTAAAGAAAATGGGCAAGCAAATAAAGATGTCTTAGATGGTAAATAGTTGTTTTAGTTGCTAAAAATGTCCATTAGGTAACAATATATAGAAAAAAGACAACACAGGTTATATAATGAAAATGTTAGCTATTTGTTTTGTACAAAATGTAAATGGCAACAAGAGGATTTTTGTAAAAATGTTATTATACTTTTTATATGAAAGAAAAGAATACTATGGGAATTGTTATATCAAGTTTTATTATTTTTTTTATTTTGAATAAATATAAATTAGTTATCAATTTTGGGATGCATCCAGTATTTTCTACTGTTTTAATAATTTCAATATATGTTTATTTTATATATTGGTTTAGTAAACAATATTCAAAAGAAGACAACAAAAAACAAAATAAAATAATTTTAAATTGTTGTATATTTATAAATGAATACTTGCCAAGTATATTTTTTGCAACGGGTTTATTGTTTAGTATTATAGGATTAAATGAAATGCTAATAAATGCAAAATTATCTGCAATTATTGATGGATTATCAATAATTGCATTTGGTGTTTCACTTATTGGAATGGGAGGCTCGGTTCAACAAACAAGAAAAAACACCAATGAAAATAATGAATGTAAACAAAAAATTGACGATATGATTTCTTCGAATAATAATGTTTTTGATGAAATTAAAAATTTAAATAAAAAAATGAATCATATGTCAAGTAGGATTAATAGTATTAACAATGAAATAAAGGAAAAGAATAGTATATTTGATTTTATAATAAGAATAAGTAAAAAAACGTTTTCAAAGTTATAAAAAAGCAAATTAATAAGAAAAAATTTATTTTCTTTATTAAAAAATTTGATGGAGGAAATTAAATATGCCAAATAAACAAATTTTTACTGAAAATCCAGAAAATGATCTATGGCAAGAGCTCATGCAATTTTCTTATAAGGCAAATGTAGAAAGATATTTAGAAGAACATAATTTAGTGAAAAGTGAAGATACAATTAATACGATAATTGGTTCTTTTTTACAAGCGAATGAATATTTTAAAGCAAGTAAAACTGTAAATTTACAGATATCTCCACTTCTTTTATATTATGGATCTACTAATTTACTTCTAGGACTGTGTTCTCTAAAAAAAGGTATTAGACCAGAAATAAAAAATCATGGAATGGCTACATTACATACAACAATAGATAATTATATATCTGAAGCAAGTGTACGTTTTAACGACTATAATTTTGGAGGAATTCATCAATTTGCTAAAATTATTGGATTTGATAAGGACTTAACAAAATACGGTGAATGGAAAATGCAAGAATTTTTATCAGCTATTGTTGAGATTGATCGTGATTATAAGAAATGTTATGAAAAAGAAATAGGAAATACTTTATTACTTGATTTATATAATACATCTACGGGCTTGATTGAGAAAATATATGCAAAAAAAGAAATAATGGAATCTATTTTGAATGTTTTGAATAATGTAGAGGATTTTAAAAAAAATTATTTAGATTATCAAACAGGATATGAAAAGGAAACAAATCGAAATTACTTGATTTTAAGAAAAAGGATGACAGGAAAAAATATAAAGAAAATTTCATTTTCTGGGCAACCATATTTACAAGCTGGAATAGAAAAAAATGGACAATTGATCACTTTACCGCAACTGTTTAATATGTACTCAGCACTTTTTATCATGGGTTCATTATGTCGTTATCATCCAGAAATATGGGGACCATTTGTATTGAACGATGAAACAGGAGAACGATTATTATTTGAAAAATTCATATATTATTCTAGAAGAATAATACCTAATATTGTTTTAAATATTATAAATAATGATGATATTACATATGTTACACAACGTTATTCTACAAATGAAACAATAAAGCATGTTAATGAACATGATGTAAAAGAATTAGTTAGAAATGAAATATATGATATAGAAGAAAAAAGGAGAATGATGAAATAACATGAAGAAAGAAAATATTAATGATTTTCGTTCAGAAATTTTTAAATTATGTAATGAAATAAAAAAGAATGATTCTCTACATATTATTCAAGAAACCCTTGAAAAGTTGTTTATGTGTGAAAATATTGAAGAAAAAATTCCAAGTAATATTTTTTTTCATCAAATAGCAAAACATGGAAATAATCAATTTTATGGTTATCTTTTTGCAAATGAAAATTTTGATATGTATAAAGATATATTTCCAATGGCAAAATCTCCAATAAAAGAAGATATTAAAGTATTTGAAAAAGCGCATGCAACAATTTATACTCTTATAAAACTTTGTACCGAGGATATGAGAAATAATTATCCTAAGATTGCAAAAGTGCTAGATCCGTATAGTAAGTATAAACAAATTTCTCCAATCAAAGAAAATGGATATTTAAATAAGGATTTATATAAAAATGCAGTAGATTCTTTTAAAAATTCTGATTTATATAAAAAAGTAAAAAACTCTGCTGTTAATATGTTTATTGAAAAAATTGACCAAATTGAGATTCAAAAAATGTTTATGTCATTAGAGAAAGAAATGGATAGGTGCCCCTTAGATAAGGTACCTAATTGTGCAAAAATCATATTAAAGAAAAGACCAATAGATTTTGAAAAATCAGAATTACTGATAGCACATTTTTTAATGCTCTTTGCATTAAGAAAATCATTAGAAAATGCTTGTAGTTTACTGTTTACAGCTCTTGTAGGAGAAGAACTTATTGTATTTAGTGAAGATAATATTATTAGTATTGATAAAAATTATAAAAATGTAATAAATAAAGTTATTCAAGTAACTTTATTGGGCTTTTTTTCTAAAAAATATTCGAATATTGCAGGTGAAATTGCATTAATTCATTGTAATCCTAATCAAGATTACAATATACATGAATTTGGAATAATCCATACATGTACATCGAGCTTTAACCAAGAAACAGGTGAAACAAGTAATATGACATTACAAGTTGTTGATAACTTGTTAAATCCATATTTTATATTGATGGATCCAATCGATTATAAAAACTGATTTATCATTTTTGAACATAAAATAAGGAATCTTGTTAAAAAGATAATATTTATGAAATATAATGGCGAGGAATATTGCTTTAGCTGATATCAAAGTATACGAATCATAAAAAGGTTTAATTTTTAATTATTTATGTGTATAATGATACTATCATAGAAATAAAAGGGAAATGAATTATGGAAAATATAAAGAAAATTATATCTTGGCCTGTAATATTAGGAATACAGGTCATTACAACAGTAGCATTATTATTTTTTATTTTTAAGCTTAATATTTTACCAACAACATATGCTGTTATGGTTGGGATGATATTTGTTTTATTAGGTTTTATTAATTATGCATTAATGAGACCTAATAAAAAAGAACATCATCATAAAACAAAACCAAGAGAGATTGTTGGTAAAGTAATAAGTTTATTATTAAGTGTTTTAATGATCTTTGGATCAGTAATGATCAATAAAGGTTATTCAACATTAGATGATATTACGAATTCTAATACGAAATCTGCACATTATGCAATTGTTGTATTAAAAAGTAGTAAAATAAATAGTTTATCTGAATTACAAAATGAGTCGATTGAATATTGTTTACAATATGATAAAGAAAAAGATATGAATCAAGTTATTGCTGAAGCTAAAAAGAAAGAATCAAGCTTGAATTTTGATGTTGCTATGACATATTCAAAACTAGGGGATGATCTTTATAATAATACCGTTAATGCTATATTAATTAATACAGCATATAATGGTATGTTTGAAGAAAATCATCCAGATTTTCAAAATGAAGTTAAAGAAATATGGACAAGTGATATAGAAACAAAAGTCAAAGACTTTTCAACAAGAGTTTCTGTAACAAATACACCATTTATTATTTATATCAGTGGTATTGATACATATGGAAGTATTACAACAGTATCTAGATCAGATGTTAATATGATCGTTACTGTTAATCCAAATACAAAGAAGATCTTATTAACATCTATTCCAAGAGATTACTACGTAACTCTTGCGAATATGAAAAAAAAGGATAAGTTAACGCATTCAGGTATTGCTGGACCTGAAAATACGGTTAAAACAATGGCTCAGTTTTTAGGGACAGATATCAACTACTATGCAAGAGTTAACTTTACATCATTGGTCACAATGGTTGATGCATTGGGTGGTATTACTGTTAATGTTGATCGAGATTTTAGTGCGGGTGGTTATACCTATAAATTAGGTCTTCAACAAATGAATGGTAAAGAAGCATTAGCTTATTCAAGAGAAAGACATTCATTTGCTGATGGAGATAATGTACGTGTAAAACATCAACAAGATGTTTTAATGGCTATGCTTAATAAAATGATGTCACCTGCAGTTATTACTAATTATAGTAGTGTTTTAAAAGCTATATCAGGATGTTTTGAAACAAATATGGCATCGAGTGATATAACAGATTTAATCAAAATGCAAATAAATGATAATGCTTCATGGACATTTAAACAAAAACAATTTACCGGAACAGGAGTTATGCAAACAGGTGGAGCTTACATGCCTGATAGCAAACTTTATTATATGATTCCAAATGATGATAGTGTTAAAGAAAATCTACAAGCAATTAAAGATGTCTTAAATGGGAAATAGTTATTCTAGTTGCTAAAAGTGATCGTTGAGTAATAATAGATAACATTGATTATATAGCGCTCTAAATAATCGCGTGTTTTAGAAAAATCACTTTAAATTATTAAGGGGATATTGATTTCACATCAATATCCCCTCTAAAATATCTAATGTTTTTTAGGAGGAAAATTAGGCTGATGATCAGTCTTGATTTTCCTCCTTTATTTTTATTGTTATCGTGATTTTTCTACTCTAGTTTTCCTATATACTTAATCAACTACCATTTTCCATTAGATTTAGATAAGCTAAAAATCATAACTATGAAATATTCAATATAGATCAAATTAAAAATTGAATTTATATTCATCAGTAAACATCTCTAAAATAGTTTATAATATGTAAAGAAAGGGTGATAGAAATGAAGAAAATACCAATAAGAACGAAAAGTTTTTCAAGACTTGTAGAAGGAAATTATTATTTTGTAGATAAGACCTTGATGATCAAAGAGTTCTTAGATAGAGGAACAGATGTAACATTGATTACTCGTCCTAGAAGATTTGGAAAAACCATCAATATGTCAATGATGGCAGAATTCTTTGATATTACCAAAGACTCTAAAGAAATCTTTAAAGGTACAAAAATCATGGAAACACCTTATGTAGCTGAAATCAATCAATATCCAACAATCTTTATCTCTTTTGCGGATGCCAAAAGAGATAAAGAAACAGTTGTTTCGACGATAAGAACACAAATACAAATTCAATGGGATAAATATGATTTTGTATTTGAAAATCTTAAGGGATTTAAGAAAATAAATTATGAAAGACTTATGAAGTATTAGCTGATAATAACAAGAATAATCTTAAGGGAATAGATGATGCAATTTCATTCTTGATGGAAATAATGGAAGATTATTATGGAAAAGAAGTTATGGTATTCATAGATGAATATGATACACCATTTGTAGAAGCACATACAGGAGGGTTCTATGATGAAGTAAGAGGAGGACTTGCAGGATTGCTTCATAATTCTCTTAAAACATCAACCAGCTTAAAATATGCGATGCTTACAGAAATTCAAAGAGTGGCTAAAGAAAATATTTTCAGTGATTTAAATAATTTAGATGTGTATACAGTAATTGATAATGATTATAGTGAATATTTTGGATTCAGTATAGAAGAAACCAAAGAATTACTTGAATATTATGATTTAGAATTAAATGATGAAGTCAAAGAAATGTATGATGGCTATAAAATGGGAGATAAAGAAATCTATAATCCATGGTCTATTTTAAATTATGCAAGAAGAAAAGTACTTGTTCCTTATTGGGTCAATACGAGTGCTAATACAATGCTTAAACAAGCTATATAAAAAGTAGACTAGGACTTTAAAAAACAATATGAAAAACTTATAAAGAATAACTATTTAGAAACAAGAGTTGTCCTTCAAACAAGCTTTTATGAAGTGGCAAATACACCTAACTTATGGGGGATGTTTGTAAGTGCTGGATATTTAACAGTAGTAAAAGCAATTGATCCAAAAAAAGAAAAGTTTAGAATTACGATACCAAATTATGAGGTAAGAAGATAATTTATAAGATTAACGGAACATCAATTAGGAATGAACAATGGATAATATGATCGCATTGTTGACAATTTGATTGCTGAAAACAAAAATGATTTTTTCAAAAATTATCAAAATGTATTAATGATTCCAAGATATCATGATTTAAATAATGAAAACAGTTATCATATGATGATGTTAGGAATGTGTTTATGTCTATCAGATAACTATAAAGTTATTTATAATCGAGAAGAAGGTAAAGGAAGATGTGATCTCATTATCCAGGCTCATGATGAAAAGAAAACATCGTTTATTATTGAATTTAAGTATTTCAAAGAAGATAAAAAAGATTTTGAAAAAGCATTGGATAAATTATCAAATGAAGCTATTCAACAAATCAAAGATAGAAGATATGATTATGATTTAAAAGGAAAAGTGATTTATATAGGCTTAGGCCATCATGGAAAAGATGTCATGATGAAATGGGAAGAAAAGGTTTATATTTGATGTTTGTTATTATAATAAAAAAAAATCAACGCTTGTTGATTTTGATAATGGTGCTGGAGATGGGATTTGAACCCACAGCCTACTGGTTACGAGTCAGTTGCTCTACCGTTGGAGCTACTCCAGCATAGAAATAGAAGCAAAGCTTCTATTTTTTTTCAACTTTTGTTTCACAATAAAGACAACGATAAATACGTTTTTCTTCATTGGCTAAGTAGAATACATGATCTAAACCTTGTTCTGTTGAAGTAATACAACGAGGATTTTTACATCTTTCTACATTAATGATTTTTTTAGGAAGTTGTAATTTTTTCTTTTCAACTAGTTCACCATTTTTAATAATACATACAGTAATATTAGGATCTAAATAACCTAATACATCTAAATCTAAAGTGAACTCTTCATCTATTTTTAAAATATCTTTTTTACCAATTTTATTAGATTTAACGTTTTTAATAATAGCAACGCTACAATCTAATTTATCTAATCCTAGTGCTTTATAAACTTCTAAAGATTTACCAGCAGTAATATGATCTAAAACAATCCCGTTTTTAATACTATCTATCTTCATTATCTTTCTACCTCATTTTCCAATCCTAACATTTTTAAAATAAGTGCCATACGCATAAAACGTCCGTTTTGAACTTGATCAAAATACTTAGCTCTTGGATCATCATCGACCTCAATAGCAATTTCATTAACACGAGGTAATGGGTGCATAACGATTAAATCAGATTTTGATTTTTCTAATTTCTTTAATTCTAAAATGTATGTATCTTTTAAACGAATATAGTCTTGTTCATTAAAGAATCTTTCTTTTTGAACACGCGTCATATAAAGAATATCTAAATCTTCAATAACTTCTTCAATTGTTTCTACTTCTTTGTAGTCTAAGTTTTTAGCATCTAATAAATCATGTTTTAAATATTCAGGAATTTTAAGTTCAGGTGGTGCAATAAACACGAATTTAATATTTTTATAACGTGACATTGCTTTTGTAAGAGAATGAACTGTACGTCCGAATTTTAAATCCCCACAAAATCCAATTGTTAGATTAGCTAATCTACCTTTTTCTCTATAAATAGTAAGTAAATCAGTTAAAGTTTGCGTTGGATGGTTATGACCACCATCTCCAGCATTGATTAAAGGTACTGTACTTTTTCTTGTAGCAACAAGAGGTGCTCCTTCTTTTGGATGACGCATTGCAATAATATCGCAATAGCTTGAAACAACACTAATAGTATCACTAACACTTTCACCTTTAGAAGCGCTTGTATTGCTTGCACTTGAAAAACCTAAAACATTTCCACCAAGTGATAACATAGCTGATTCAAAAGAAAGTCTTGTACGTGTACTTGGTTCAAAAAAGAGTGTAGCTAGAATTTTATGACGACAAACATCTTGATAGCGTGTACGATCTTTAATAATATCATTCGCAATATCAATTAGTTCATCAATTTCTTCTACACTTAAATCCATTGGGTCAATTAAATATTTCATAATAGTCTCCTTTTTTTTCTTCAATATTATAGCACTCCTTAGAAAGCTATTAAATATATTTTAAAAAAAATACGGAAATTTTCTTTCCGTATTTTTTTTTACCATTAAAACAATAAGTACAGATCTTATCACTATCAAGTCCAATAGCTTGAAGCATATCATCCAAACGATTAAAACGTAAAGAAGTAAAATTAAGTTCTTTACGGATTTCTTCTACCATTGCATTATATTCAGGAGTATCTGGATCACTATATGTTTCTAACATATTGATATCATTTTCTCCTTCACGTTTTTTAATAACACGACGTGTAATTAAATCCATATCACTTGTACTTCTTGAAAAGTTTAAGTAAGGACATCCATACATAATTGGAGGACAAGCAGGTCTGATATGGACTGCTCTTGCTCCAGAGTTATATAAATATTCAGTTGTATCTCTTAGTTGTGTTCCACGAACAATTGAATCATCAATTAATAATAATGATTTTCCTTTAATCAAGCTAGCAATTGGAATTAATTTCATTTTTGCAATTAAATTACGATCCGCTTGAATTTGTGGCATAAATGAACGTGGCCACGTAGGTGTGTATTTAATAAAAGGTCTTCCATATTGAATATGTGATTCATTTGAATAACCAATCGCATGGGCAATTCCACTATCAGGAACACCTGCTACAAGATCAATATCTTTAATATCATCTCTTTGAGCCATTAAACGACCACATTCATAACGCATTTCTTCAACATTACGTCCTTCATAACAACTTGTTGGATAACCATAGTATACCCATAAAAATGAACAAATTTTCATTTTATCATTGGCTTCTACAAGTGTTTTCACTTCTTCACTGGTCATAAAACAAACTTCACCAGGTCCTAATTCTTTATATAAAGAATAGCCTAAATTGATATAAGCATGACTTTCAAACGAAGCACAGAATCCATTTTCCCCCTTACCAATATTTAATGGAGTTCTTCCTAATTTATCACGTACTAAATACAAACCATCTTTTGTCATCAACATAAAAGAAATAGAACCTTTTACTTTTCTTAAAACATTGATAATTCCATCAACATAAGTATCCTTTTGATTGATCATTGCAGCAATCAATTCAGTTTGATTCACTTCTCCCCCAGACATCTCTAGAAAATGAGTATGCCCATTATCAAAAGCATCTTGAATCAATTCTTCCATATTTGCAACTCTACCTACAGAAACAATTGCATAACTACCTAAACGACAATTGATTAAAAGAGGTTGAGGTTCATTGTCTGAAATACAACCAATCCCCATTTTTCCAGACATTTCTTTAATATCATTTTCAAACTTAGTTCTAAATGGTGAATTTGAAATATTATGAATTGCACGGTTAAAACCGTTTTCTCCATAAACTGCAATCCCACCTTTTTTTGTTCCTAAATGAGAATGATAATCAATACCAAAAAACAAATCAGTGACACAGTCTTTACGACTGACAACGCCAAACATACCACCCATATGTAATTTTCTCCTTTTTCATTTGTTCTCTAAATGCCAAAAATATGATAACATAAAACAAAATGAAGATAAAGGACATAAAAAAATGAAATTATATATAGTAAGACATGGTCAAACAGGTTATAACATTGATAATAAAGTTTGTGGCATTTCGGATGTGGAATTAATATCTTTAGGAAAGCAACAAGCTAAAATGGCCAGTGAACAATTAAAAGATATTTCATTAGATATGATTTTTGCCTCACCACTTCAAAGAGCACATGAAACTGCAAAAATCATAAATGAAAATCATCAATTAGAAATTAAAATAGATTCTAGAATTCAAGAAATCAATTTTGGCAAATTTGAAGGAATTGTTAATAATGAAGAATTTCAATATTATAAACAAAATCATGGACTCCATTATCCAGGCGGAGAATCTTTATTCCAAGTAGTCCATCGTGTGTATAGTTTTTTAGAAGAACTTGAAAATAAATATCCTGATAAAAACATTTTAGTTGTTTGTCATGGAGGTATCGTGCGTGTCATTCATAGTTATTTTCATGATATGACAAATGAAGAATTAATGACATGGTTACCCGAAAATTGTTGTATTCAAAGCTATGAAAAATAGTGACTTTGTATTGACTGAAAAGTGGAAAGTGTTATACTAATTATAGGAAAAAAGGAAAAGGAGAGTTAAATATGAACGTAGATAAAGATACTTGTATCGGATGTGGAGCATGTGCTGGTGTTTGTCCTGTAGAAGCTTTAGCATTTGATGACGAAGGAAAAATGGAATGTGACAAAGATACATGCATTGGATGTCAAGCATGTGTTGGAACTTGTCCAGTAGAAGCTATTTCAGCTGAATAATAAGATAAATTTAATAGTTATAAAGGACTTTTTATGATATATGGTTATATCAAAAAAGTCCCTTTTATTATGTTGAAAATTTTTCGGTCGAAAAAAAGCATATTTTGGTCGTAAAGGATATTTTTTGTTGAAATTATGTGATAATATTAGTTTATAAAAATTATATATTTTAAAGGCAAAACTATTGAAAAATAGTGACGCAAAGCTACAGAACTGAACCGTAAGGAAGTTGGCTGAGTTGCAGATGATGTGTACTTAGTCTTTTCTTGCGGCTTTTTCTTTATAATTATCATTTATCGTCAATATTTTTTTATAGTTTTGTAAAATTGGGAGGAAGAATAATGAATAGAAAGAAGAAGTTGTTTTCACTGTTATTGGTGGTAGTCATGATAGTAACAGCAGTTTCAACAAATGTATTTAGTGCATTTGCTGAAGAATCGGTAGATTTATCTCAATTTATTGATAAAAATCTACCAAGTGATGTAGTTGATAGAAGTTATATTAAAATTGGAGACCATATTTTACAGCCGAATATAGAAAACAAAATACCGTATGGTTCAGCAATTTCTATCAAACTAGTATGGGGATTTATTGATAATCAGTTTCCAACAAAAGATAATAATACAATGGTTTATACTTTGCCTGATGGAATAACCATGGAAGAAGGAATTAAGGAACTAAAAGAAGGTGCGGAAACTGTAGGACATTTTGAAATAAAAGGTAATACAATTACAGTTAAATATAATGCAGGAGATCAAAGTGAATTATTTTTTAGTAAATCAAATAGACATGGTTCACTTATCATCAATGGAACTTTGAGTGATTCATTTACAAACAATCATGAAGGTGGAAAAGGGAAACTAGACTTACCAGGTGTTGGTCAATTTATCATTGATATGGATCGTGATACATCTAATGATAAAGTTGAAATAGAAAAAACAGGTGGAAAAGTTATAAGCGAGGGGGATAACCTTTCTGCAAAATTCAAACTAAAGGTTTCAGCAACTGGTTCACAAACAAACGTTGTTGTGACTGATCAAATGGATGAAAATATGACATTAGATGGAGATGTTCAATTTTACACAGATGAAGCCTGTACAATTTCTTATACTGGTACAGTTACAAATAATTTAAAAGAAACTAATAAATTTCAATATACAATTGGAAGTATGAATGATAAAGAAGTTTTATATGCTAAATATAAAGTAAAAGTAAAAAAAGATGTTTTTGCATATAATCCGGATGATTGGAATTCTAAAGTTGGAAATAACATAACTGTAAAGAGTGATACACAAACAAATGAAAAAAATTCTTACAAGAAATTAGAATATACTAAGAAAAATTGGGCGGAAAAAAAGCATAGTGTTACTGGTGATGATAGTAATAAAGTTATCAATTGGGAAGTTACGTTAAATCCTGGGGGTAATTTTGATATTGGTGGTTCTACTATTAAAGATTCGTTAGGTGATAATATTGGTGAATATATTGATGGAAGTTTTAAATGTAGTCCTTCTATTGAAGGATTAACATGGGAAAGTTTAACAACTGGAAATTTCCAAGTACCTGCTGGATGTGATAAGGAGTACAAGATTACTTACCAAACTAAATTTGGTGAAGATCCTAGTAATGCGCCAGCCATTACAAAGAGTAATACGTTCACTATTAATCCTTTTGGTAATACACAAAACACGGATTATACAGATTCATTTAAAGTAGGAAAAGAAAATTATCAATTTATTGAAAAAACTTGTCTAACAACAGGAAATTCACAAGAGGTTGCATGGCAAATAAAAATTAATGTTCCTGAAAATGGTATAAATCATTTAATTGTTAAAGATACAACGCCAGAAGGAATGAATTATAAATCATATCAAGTTAAAAGTGGATATAATGGTACACCAATATTTAGTCAAAAGGATAGAGAATTAACTTTTGACTTTGGAAAAGTAAATGAAGGAACTATTATTATACAAGTTATTACATCTCTAGATAATATTCCATCAACAACAACATCTTATGCAAATAAAGGTGAATGTTTTAATGAAACAAAGAAATTAGGGGAAAGTAATGCTAATTATGATTATAAAATTGAAACTTTTCTTGAAAAAGAAGGTTATTGGGGTAGCTCTTGTAATAAAGATGAAATGGCTTGGAAATTAATTGTAAAAAAAGTACCAACCGATGCAAAAAATGTTTTTATTGAAGATACACTTCCTGAAAATACACAGTATGTAGATAACTTATTAGATATAATTGAAAAATGGGATAGTCAAATAACAAATGAAGAGATTCTTAAGAATATTCAAGTAGAAAAAGAAAACGGAAAAGTTAAGTTTATATTTACAAATGCAGCATTAGATTATTTGAAAATAAATTCTTTAAATCTAACATATAAAGCAAGCATTATAGATGTTTCAAAAGCACTAGGAGATAAAGCCTATGACAATAAGGCGTCTTTATCTATTGATGGCAATATTTCAACAGCAACAGCTACAAGATGGTTTGGGTTATCAAAAAACGATATTTTAAAGAAAGAATATACTTATAATCAAGATACAGCACCAAATGTTAGATATAAAATTACGGTGAATGAAGGTGCAATTAAATTAAATGAGGGTAAAGATATCGAACTTGTTGATGAAATGGGAAGTGCTCTTGATTATTATATGAATAGTTTAACAATTAATGGTAATAAAGCTACGGCTAATCAAGTAAGCTATGATGAAACAAAACATGTATTAAAAATAATAATTCCTGATGAAAAGAAAGTTGTTCTTGAATATGAAGCAACTATTAATTTACCAGTAGGTGAAGATAGTAGCGCATTAAATGAAACAAATGCCTACAATAAGTGTTCTTTAAAAGGAATACCAAATCAATCTGAATTAGAGACGTATGTTTCTTTGAAAGGAAAAGTACTTGAAAGTTCAGGAGCTTCCACAGGGAATGGCGTCAGTATAAAACTTTATAAATGTGATAAAGATGATCAAACAAAAGCCTTAGAAAAAGCCAAATTTAGCTGTAGTGAAGTAACATATAATAATAATTTTGAAACAACTGCTACAAAATTAAAAGCAGAGGGCGAAACATTACCAACGGGTTATCTTACTTTTTCTGGGTTGAGTAGAAATGTTCTTTATAGAATTGTTGAAACAGAAGCACCTGATAATTATAAATTAGATGCTACACCACATTATTTTATATTTAAAGGAAATAGTGAAGAAAATTATCCTGAAGCTATTAAAGAAGGAGATAATACTTATCCTGTAACACTTATTGATAAAACACAAGCAATGCATTTTTATACAATTTCTAACGAAAAAGGAACAACAAAAGAAAATACTATTGAAATTAGTAAAATAGATGCACAGACGAAATCTGAATTGAAGAACGCACACCTAAGTATTATTAATAAAGATACAAATGAAACTGTAAAAAGTTGGATAACTGGCGAAAATAATAATCCAGGAAAAGTTAAACTAGAACCAGGAACATACGTTTTAAAAGAAACCAAAGCACCAGAGGGATATATGGTAGCTGATGATATTACGTTTGTTGTGGATAATGATGGTAATATAGTTGGCAATGATCAAAATACAATAATCATGGAAGACAAACATATCGAAAAAGGTAAACTTATTCTAACTAAAACAGTAGAAGGGAATATTTCTAAAGAAAATGCCAAAAAGATTACATTTAAAGTAATGAATCAAGAAACAAAGAAGACAGATAAATATACTTTAGATGAGTTTTCGTATGATGAAGCAAGTAAAACTTGGACAAAAGAGTTAGATGTTTTAGCTGAAGAATATACAGTTGAAGAAACAAATTCATCAGTGGAAGGTTATACAGTAAAAACAACTTATAAAATTGATACACAAGAAATAGAAGGTAAAAAAACTGAAAGTATACAAATTGAAAATCAAGGTGAAGTAACTGTAGCCTTTAAAAATAGTTACACTCCAAAACCATATGAAGTAGCTATAAGCAAACAAGATCTAACAAATGAAAAGGAAATTGCTGGAGCAACACTTAAAATAGTAAATCAAAAAACAAAAGAAGAAGTAGCTTCATGGGTCAGTGAAAAAGATAAGACACATACTGTTTCATTACCGTTTGGTGAGTATATACTTATTGAAGAAGTAGTACCTGACGGTTATAAAAAAGCAGATGATATTTATTTTAAAGTTTCTAAAAATGGAGAAATATCTATAAAAGGTAAGGATGGTACTTATAGTAAAACAAATAAAGTCATCATGAAAGATGAGGCAAAACCTGGAAAAATAGTAATTAGTAAAAGTGTTACTGGTTCAATCAATAAAGAACAAGCTGAAAAAGTTATAAGTTTTAAAGTAACAAATAATTCAACGAAAGAAGTAAATACGTATTCATTAAAAGACTTTAATTATGATGAAAGTAATAAAAAATGGACAAAGGAATTAATACAAGTTGCAGGAGGATATAAAGTTGAAGAATTAGTAACGTCTATAAAAGGGCATAAATTATCTTTAACTCAATATCAAATAAATGAAAATGGTGAAATAAAAGAAAAGGTAACAGATAAAATAGCAGAAAAGGTTACTGTTAAAAAAGATAAAACGACATTTATTGAATTTGAAAATAATTATGATTTAAATGTGTTTGATGTTGAAATAGATAAGACAGATATTTCTGGTACAAAAGAAGTAGATGGTGCGAAGTTAAAAGTAATTGATGAAGAAGGTAATCTAGTAGAAAGATGGATTTCTGGTCAAGATGATGAAAAAACGCATAAATTAAAATTATCTCCTGGGAAATATACTCTTATTGAAGAAGAAGCTCCTTATGGTTATAGAGTGGCGGATCCTATTGATTTTACAGTGAATGAAAATGGTAAGATTGAAGGCATGAGTGAAAATAAAATCACTATGAAAGATGAAAAAACACAAGCTAAATTAATTCTTACTAAAACAATAGAAGGGGATATTCCCAAAAAAGATGCACAAAAGATTACTTTTAAAGTAATAAATCAAAAAACAAACAACGTAGATAAATATACTTTAGATGATTTTTCTTATGATGAAGTAAACAAAATTTGGACGAAAGAATTGGATGTTTTAGCTGGAAAATATACAGTTGAAGAAACAAATTCATCAATAGAAGGTTATACAGTTAAAACAACTTATATAATAAACGGACAAGAAGTAGAAGGTAAAAAAACAGAAAGTATACAAATTGAAGATCAAGGTGAAGGAAATGTAGCTTTTAAAAATAGTTATACTCCAAAATTATATGAAGTCTCTATTCGTAAACAAGATATCTTAAATAATGAAGATATTGAGGGCGCTAGTTTACAAATCCAAAATAAGGATACAGGTGAAATTATTAGTATTGATTCATCAAAGGATGGACAAAAGGTTAATCTTGGATATGGAAATTATATTTTAACTGAAATAACTGCACCTGATGGTTATAAAATTGCGAATCCTATCGAATTTGTGGTTACAAAAGATGGAAAAGTAAAAATCAATGATAAAGTGGTCAATGAAGTTATCATGAAAGATCAACCTATAGGTAAATTGGTTATTACTAAAACAATTCAAGGAAATTTATCAAAGGAACAAATTGGTGATTCAATAAAGTTTGAAGTAACACAAAATGATACACAAAAATCTCATATATATTCATTAAATGATTTTATTTATGATGGAAATCGTTGGATTCTAGAATTAGAAGAAAATACAGGAGGTTATACTGTCAAAGAACTTGTTGATGATATACATGGTTATACCCTTGTAAAAACAATCTACATGATAGGAAATGAAGTAAATGAAGGTAAAAGTGTAGATGTTGATGTAGAAAAAGGAACTACAGCAACAGTAGCTTTTGAAAATACTTATGAATTAACAACTTATGATGTAAAAGTTGATAAAGTAGACAAAGAAAATGATGAAAAAATAGCAGGTGCAGAGCTTAAAGTTATTAATCAAGCAAATGAAGAAATTGCTCACTGGATAACGGATGGTAAAAATTCTTATAATTTAAAATTAGTACCTGGAACTTATACATTAATTGAAGTAAACGCACCAAAAGGTTATGAAATAGCTAAGCCAATAACATTTGTTGTTGGGAAAGAGGGTAAAGTTGTTGACTATAAAAACAATAAGATTATTATGAAAGATAAAGCTAAACCAGGTAAACTTGTGATTGCTAAAATTATAAAAGGTAATATTTCAAAAGAACAAGCAGAAAAATCTATAAAATTTGAAGTTATAGACAAAGATACACAAGATAAAAAGGTCTATTCATTAAATGATTTTGAGTATGATGAAAATAGTGGAAAGTGGATGTTAGAGTTAACAAAAGTTGCTGGTAAACATACAGTCAAAGAGCTTACTGATGATGTTCAAGGATACAAGCTTACTCATATAGTATCTATCATAGATGGAAAAGAAAAAGGTGATGTAGCAGCAAATCTCAATGTAGAAAAAGATGAAACAACAACTATTGAATATACAAATAATTATGAAGAAAACAAAATAGAAACTAAAGAAAATAAATCTGATCAAACTCCAAAGCAAGAATCTAAAAAAGCTAAAACGGGTGATGATACACAAATTTTAGAAAATCTTATGTTATTGATATCTTCATTGGGTGGAATTTTATTTGGACTTAGATTTTATAGAAGAAAAAATGAGTTTTAATTTTTAGAAGAAATACGGTAATGATTTATCGTATTTTTTTTATTTTAAATGTGTTAAAATAATGCAGGAGGTTTTTTATGAAGACAACAATACATACATTAAAAAAAGAATACAAAGATAATCAAACTTACTTAAATGAAAAACAAAAGCTTTTTCAAAATTTGACATATCATATGATAGAAAAAGAACTTCATCATAATGATATTGATATAAAATATGAAGAAGTTTTAAATTACTATAATGATTGTAAAGATACTGATGAAACAATTGCATATTTTGATGAAAAATATGATCAACAATTAGATCGATTAGGTGAAAAAAATGAAATGTTTGACGATGATGCACTTGTTTATTATATTGTTAAAGTCATTGAACATCATGAAGATATTCATCAAGTTCCAGATAAAAACTATATAGCTAGTGATATTATTGATTTGATTCAAAAAGATCATGATTATTATGATTTGCTTGAACAAACACAAAGTATCATGAAGCGTTTAATCAAAATGAAACATGAAAAAAATCAAGACTTACAAAATACGTTTAGTCCTTATGGTATTGATTTGGAACAATTTTTTACACGTGTTTTCCAAGAAATTGATTATGTTGAACATCAAGGTTCTTTTCTTACAAAAATTTATTCACTTTTAAAAGAACTACAAAATGAGTATGCTCTTTCTTTAAGATATGTAGAAATTCAAATGGATGTTTTAAGCACCCTTACAAAATATACTCAAGAAAATTTAGATGAAGAAATAAAAGAGCTTTGTAAGAATTATCCACAATATCGCTTTATGCTTTATTACAAAATAATGACAACTTTACAACAAATAGGAAATAATGATTTGTTGAAAAAATATTATCAAGAAATTAATACTTGTATACCCATGAATGAAGAACAAAAAGATTTATTAGAAGTGATTCAAGAAATCTTTGGATAGGAGAGTTTTTATGAAAAAAGATTTATATTTAATGAGACATGGACAAACATTATTTAATGTTAGAAGAAGAATTCAAGGATGGTGTGATTCACCATTAACTGAATTAGGAAAACAACAAGCTTTAAAAGCTAAAGAATACTTAAAAGATATTTCTTTTGATCATTATTATAGTAGTACCTCAGAAAGATGTTGCGATACGATTGAACTTATTATTGGAGACCATTATTATAAAAGATTGAAGGGATTAAAAGAAAGAAATTTTGGTTTATTTGAAGGAGAAAGTGAAGATTTAAACCCTAAGTTTGATGATTTTGGTTATGATGATTTATTTCCACATTATGGTGGAGATAGAAGAGAAGATGTACAAAAAAGATTAAAAGAAACACTTACAGATGTGATGGATAAAGAAGATCATCAAACAGTTCTTGCTCTTTCACATGCTGGTGCTTGTATGTGTTTTTTATCCACTGTTATTGATCCTGGAGAAGTATTAAAAAGTGGAGGCCTTACTAATTGTTGTATATTACATTTTACATTTGAAAATGATACTTTTAAGTTTGTTGAAATTATTCGACCATAATAAAAAAACATTGATAAAAAGTAGACTTTTTAAATCAAAAGAGGTAAAATAAATGTGAGAAAAATAGTAGAGGTTGGCTACTTCATATAAACTTACTTTCCACTTGTCATAATATAAAAAGAGAACCAACCAAGAAGAAACAGGGTGACCTGTTTTTTCTTTTAGGAGGAGATATGGTTATTTATTTTGATTTAGACGATACACTTTATCGTTTATATGATCCTTTTTATAAAGCTTATCAAAAAGTATTTCATGAAGATCTTGATATATATGCTTTATGGAAACAAAGTAGAATCTATAGTAATGAAATTTACCCAAAATATTTAAATAAATTAATAACAAAAGATGAATTATCTACTTATCGTTTAAAGAATGCTTTTAAAGATTTTCATCAATTCATTACAAATCAACAAGCACTTGATTTTCAAAAAGTCTATGAAGATCAACAAGCACATTTAACATTATCTTCTACAATGAAAGAACTTTTTAACTACTTAAAAGAAAAGAATATTTCTTATGGTATTATTACTAATGGAAAAGAAAAAACACAAATGAATAAAATTAATTCATTATTTCCAATCATTGATTTTCCTATTATAATTTCAGAAAAAGTAGGTTATCAAAAACCACAAAAAGAAATCTTTGAATTAATTCAAGGAAATGATAGTTACTATGTAGGAGATGGTTATGAAATAGATATGATGGGAGCTTATCAAGCAGGAGTAAAGACGATTTGGTATAATCATCAAAAACAAGAAAAGGATACTTCTTTTATTGATTTTGTTGTTTATAGTGATGAAGAATTATTAGAGGTGGTTAAGAAGTTAAATAATGATTGACACAGGAAACGATGTCAAGTAGAATAAACATAAATACAGTGACTAGACCTAGTAACAAATGATTAAAATATAGAGAGTCTTTGGTTGGTGGAAAAAGATTTGGCGTCATTTGTGAATACAGCTATGAGTAGAATGTTGAATTGAGTAGGCATCTCCGGTGATCACCGTTACATGATGAGAGTATGATTGTACTTGATGAGGCTTAAAGGGTGACCTTTAGGTGAAAAAAGGTGGTACCACGGGAATAGAGCTCGTCCTTTATAGGATGAGTTTTTTTGTTTATAAAGGAGGAAAAAGAAAATGATTATTGTATTAAAACAAGAAGCTAAAACTGAAGATGTGACAAGAATTGAAAAAAATATTGAAGAAAAAGGACTACAAGTTCATGTTTCAAAAGGAGAAAATCAAACAATAATGGGACTCATTGGAGATACAACAAAAGTAGATCCAGAATCGATAGAAGTTGATCCAGCTGTAGAAAAGGTCATGCATGTATCAGAACCATATAAATTAGCTAATAGAGCTTTCCATCCAGAAG
>NZ_JAJDKA010000032.1:0-32653 GCF_020589945.1 Faecalibacillus sp. MSK20_93
TTCCTCCCCAAATCATTTCTTTAAATACAGGTTCTACCCATAAAATATGTCCCATTTTTACTTTCCTCCATTTATTAATTTTAAAACCTCTGTTACTTCATTTTCACTATAAACTGCAATTCCTTTTTCTTTTAACACCTGTACAAAAATACCATCACCTTCAACAAGCTGATGTGAAAATGTTCCATCATAAATATGATTTTTTCCACAGCTTGGACTTTTAGCTTTTAAAACAGCTATTTTAATATTTTTTTCTAAACATTTATCTAAAGCAATTTTAGCACCTTGTGTATATTCTTTTGTACGATCAATTCCTTTTTGATCAATCACTTTTTCTCCAATAACTTCACAAGGTGTTCTAGGAATTGGTAAACCACCTAAGACTTCTGGACAAAGTGGTAATACTAAACCTTGATCATAAAGTTCCTTTATTTCCTTACAAAGATTATTCTTTCCAGCATATGTACAATTTTCACCAATTAAACATCTCGATACTGCAATCATTTTAGAATGTCCTTAATATCACTTGGTTTAGAAACAGTATAAGTTGCTCCAGCTTGAACAAGTTCTTCTTTTCCTCTAAAGCCCCATTCACACCCTACAGATTTAATTTTAGCATTGATGGCTGTTTCAATATCTACATTACTATCACCAATCATCAATGTTTCATTTTTATTACTTTCCATTAACTGCATAGCTAGTTGTACTAAACAAGGATGTGGTTTTTTTGGTTGATAAACTGTATTTCCAAAAACATACATAAATTTACCAGGAAATAAATGATTTACAATTGTTACTGCATTTATTTTTGGTTTATTCGTTACAACTGCTAATTTATACCCTTGATGATAAAGTTCATCAATTAATTCTTTCATTCCTGAATAAGGTTTTGTATGTTTTAAACAATTTTCTTTATAAATTTCATCAAAACGTGCACGATATTTTCTCACATCTTTTTTATATTTTTCAGGTAAAGCACGCTCTATTAATTTATCAACACCATTTCCTACAAATTGTTTATATGTATCTAAATCATAGGTAGGAAAATGATTTTCTTCCATTAATATATTTGTAGATAAAGCTAAATCTTCTATTGAATCTACAAGTGTTCCATCTAAATCAAAAATCAACGTATTATACATAGACTTCCCCTTTCACTTTATCTAGATTATAGCACAACTTCTATTTATTGTTTATTGGTTTTTGTTATGTTAGAATAGTTCTTGAGGTGAAATTATGAAACAACAACAAAAAGATGTTTTCATGACATTATTAACAGGTTTAGGAGCAGCATTAGGAATCATTACATATTTTTTATGTACATTCCTTTTCCATAAATATGAAACAATTGGTGCTTTATCTATCTTTGGTTTAGCCATGATTTTTAGAGTAATCGGTTATTTTTTTGATAAAATGCTTGCTAAAAAGTAGATTCATACGAATCTACTTTTCTTTTGTATATATTATTTGACATCCTGCTTGTTCTATCTTTTCTCGATAAGTATCAGGTAACCAATCAGCAACAAGAACATCAATATCTTGAAAAGCTAAAGCTTTATAAGAACTTTTTTTATTAAATTTACTATGATCTACAACTAAGCAAACTTTTTGACTTCGACTTGCTACCTTTTTTTTAATCATAGCATCTTCAAATTCTTCAACATAAATACCATCTTCCATCACAGCTGCTGCTGCTACATAAGCTAAATCAAAATAAATTTGATCAATCATATTCAACGTTTGACTTCCATACATATAACGATTCTTTTTAAAGTAAGTTCCACCAATCATCTGACATAAACAATGATTCGATAATATTTCAATATTATCTAAAGAATGACTATAAGCTTCTATATCACTTTCTACATATTGACATAAAGCTGCAACAGTCGTTGAAGTATCAAAAAAGATCACTTTGTTATTTTCAATCAAAGAAACAGCAGTTTTGCCAATTTCATTTTTTATCTCTTCATTTTCTTGTTTTCTTGTTTGATAACTTCCAATTTGATGTACATCATTTAATGTAATACCACCATGTGTTCTAACTGCCAAATTTTCATTTACAAGACGAACAATATCTCTTCTTGCTGTATCTCTAGAAATATGAAATTGATCCATAATTTCTTGATTGGTCATTGTCTTTTTAGCTTTTAATATTTCTAATATTTTATAAATTCTTTCTTCTTGATACACCTTATTCACCTACTAAATTATCTAATGCATAAACGATTCCATCTTCATCATTAGAAAGCGTATGTGTTGGAATACTTTCTAAAACACCTTGCGCTCCATTAGCCATCGCAAATCCTTTTCCTGTTAAAAGAAGCATATCTAAATCATTATAGTTATCTCCAAAAGAAACTGTTTGATGAAGACCTATTTTCATTTTATCACATAAAAATTGAATTGCACTGGATTTTGATACCGATTCATCCATAATTTCTAAATAAGTATCTTTTGATTTATAAATCTTTAAACCACTAAATTTTTCTTTTAAGCTCATTTCTAAACGATCAACAATTCCTGCTTCAGCAATCACTAATAATTTATGAACCTTTTTAACTCCATTTAAATCCAATTTTTCAGGTTTCAACCCTGTAATAATGCTTTCCTCTTCAATTCCTTCATCTATTTCATCGACCATCCAATGATTCTCAACATAAAAACTAACAGGAATTTGATAATAATATTTAATATATTTATAAAGTCTTTTCGCCATTTCTACTGAAAATCCTTTTGAATAGATTACTTTTTGATTTTCATCTAAAATCAAACCTCCACTATAACTTACCATTGGTGCCTTTATTTGTAATTCATCTAAAAAATAATGCATTCCTTTAGGCATTCTCGCTGAAACAAGAATAAAAGGAATATTTTGTATAGCTAACTGTTGTACTTTCTTTTTTGTTTTTTCACTTATTTGATGTTTTGAATTCAATAATGTTCCATCAATATCGCTAAATACGCATTTATAAGTCATATCACTCACCTCTCGCTTATATTATACGTATATGTAAGTATATGTCAATATATTTACTTATATATACGTATAATAATTAAGCATATATAAGTAAAAAAGTAGGTTTCCCTACTTTCTACGATTTCTTTGTTGACGTCTTTTTTTACGTCTTTGTTTAATCATGATTTTTCTTACTAATAATAAAACCACAAGAATGATGACAACTGCCATTACACATGGTAAAACAACATTTTTCATTTTTCTCATAAAAACAACAGAACCACTTTCATCTACTGCTTGTGTTGTATTAAGTGAAATTGTTTCTAATTTAGTATCTCGATAATAAACATCCATTGTTCCTGCTTTTTGATCTTTTTTAACAGGAGCTGTTAAATCTTTTAAATGATATTTATATTTTAAATCAGATGGATTGTAATTATTTGGTAAAACAGCTTCGATATCTTTTTCTGTGATGACATCAACTTTATTTGTTTGACCATTTTTTATTTTAACAGAATTCATTTTTGCATCTTTTTTAATAATATTCGCAACTGAATAATGATCTTTTACATAATTACCTAAAGCAAGGGTATCATTTACTGTACAATGATTATAACCATCACTATTTTTAGAAAAGCCAACAACACAAACATAATGATGATCATCAATATTCAATAAACTAGATAAAGTACTTTGGGCTTTACTTGTGTAACCGCTTTTACAGCCTTCAATCATTGATGTATCAATATGGTCTCTTTTACTTTTATAAATAACTTTTTTGACCCATTGATGTTGACCATCACTTGACGTATATTGATATCTATCAAAGACTTCAACAAATTTTTTATTTTTTAAAGCATATTGGGTAATTTTAGCCATATCATAAGCTGTTGTATAATGATCATCATCATGAATTCCTGTTGTATTTACAAAATGAGAATCTTTTAATCCTAATTTGTTTACCAATTGATTCATTTTTTCAACGAACTTTTCTTGACTACCACACGTATTATTAGCTAGAGCACGACAAGCATCTGCACCTGAAGGTAACATTGCTCCCATCAACATATCTCTATAAGTGACAACTTCTCCGACAGTAAAGTCTGCAGAAGTAGCTCCTGTTTCCCAAACTGTATCTATATCACTTTGAGTAATAGTGGCTGTTTTATCTAAATCATCTAACATTTCAATAGCAACAATACATGTTAAAATTTTTGTAATACTTGCTGGATACATTTTATCATGGGCATTTTTATTGTATAAAACTTGTCCGGTATCTTTATCGATGACAATTCCATATTGTCCTACAATATTGACTTCTTCCCCTTCAGCGAAAACTGGTACGAATGATGTAAAAATCATCATCAATGATAAAGTTATTGTAAGTAATTTTTTAATCATTGTTTTCCTCCCCTATGTAAAAAAGATAACTTTGTTTCTGATATCAAAACCGAAATAAAAATAATCATAAATCCTAATCCAATTTGAAGTGTCATTATTTCTTGTCCAAATAATATGGAAAAGAAAACTCCAAAAACAGATTCTAAGCTTAATAATAATGCTGCTATATTTTCATTAACAAATTTTTGTCCCACATTTTGAAATAAATAACATAATGTAGTTGCAAAAAATGCCAGATATAAGATTTGAAGATAAATACTTGAATCAATATGGAAAACAACTGAAATATCTTCAAATAAAGAGGCTGCTATAAATGAAAAAATAGAAGCAAATGCAAATTGTAAGGCAGTAATAATAATTGGAGATGTCTTTTTCATTGCTTTTTCACACACAATAATATGAACAGCATATAAAAAACCACCAATCAAAGTATAAAGATCACCTAAATTCACCTTTAAGGAACTATCTAAAGAAACAAAACCAACTCCAATAAAACAAAGGATAGCCGCAAATATTTGTGCTTTATCGGGTTTCTTTTTAAAATAAAGCCAACTTAATAAAGGAACAATCGTACAATATACGGCTGTTAAAAAAGCATTTTTACCAGGTGTTGTCAATTGCAAACCAAATGTTTGAATTGAAAAAGCACTAAATAAGGCTAGCCCTGCTAAAAAACCACCTAATAGATCTTGTTTTTTGATTTTTTTTATTTTATTAAAAAATAAAATAGAAATGAAAATTGTACTTAACACAAAACGTATACATAATAGCGTAAATGGAGAAATAAAATCCACAGCATTTTTCATAACAATAAAAGAACTTCCCCAAATAAGAGCAGACATTAATAGCATACATTTACCTAATATTTCTTTTTTCATATACTCCCTCACCTACAATCTCGTAAATAATAACATAGTTCGCTTTATTTTTCATTACAAAATTGTTTTTTAAAAAGAAAAGGATGTATCTTTCGATACATCCTGTTATCTGCTATTCAGCTACACGATGAGCTACACTTGCACAACGTGAACATAATTCACCATTCATTTCATCTTCATCGAAATAGTTCCAACATCTTGGACATTGTACACCGTTGAATTTTTCAACTTTAATGTAGCTAGTTTCATATTCTTCTAAAGTTGTATCATCAACTAATTCAACTTTAGCCACAATAAATAATTGTTTTAAATCATCTTTTAAGTTAGCAATATCTTTATATTCATCTTTTAAAGATAATGTTACTTTTGTTTCCATGTTCGATTTAATTAATTTTTCATTTCTTAAACCTTCCATAGATTTTAAAACATCTTTTCTTACTTCCATAAATTTAGAAAAATAAGCTAAAACTTCTTCTTCATTTTCAATATCAAATAATTCATATTTTGGTTCTAAGAAGATAGATTCTGCTTTAGTTTCATCACAATGGAAATGATCATGTAATTCTTCAGCAGTAAATACAAGTACTGTTGATAATAATTTCATCATTGTTTTAGCATGATGATATAAAACAGTTTGAACTTGTCTTCTACGTGGAGAATTTGCATCTTCAATGTATAAGATATCTTTTGTGAAATCCATATAGAATGAACTTAAAGTATTTGTAAAGTAATTCAAGATTTCTTGGTTGGCTGTTGCAAAGTCATAATTTGCATAAGCTTCATCATAAGCTTTCATTAATTCATTTAATTTAGCTAACATATATTGATCAACACCAGGTAAATCTTTGATTTCTACTAAATCACTTGCTTTGAAGTCATTTAAGTTACCTAAAACGAATCTCATGGTATTACGGATTTTACGATATCCTTCAGCCACTTGTTTCATGATTTCATCAGAAATACGAACATCTTGTTGATAAGCAACAGAAGTAGCCCATAATCTTACGATATCAGCACCATATTGGTTAACAAGTTTAATAGGATCTACTGTATTTCCTAATGACTTAGACATTTTATTTCCTTTACCATCTAATACGAAACCATGTGATAAGACAGTTTTATAAGGAGCTTTACCATGAGCAGCAACACCGATAATTAATGATGAGTTGAACCATCCACGATATTGGTCACTACCTTCAAAATAAAGATCTACTGGATAATTAAATCCTCTTTCTACCATCACACCTGTATGTGAACTTCCTGAGTCAAACCATACATCCATGATATCTTTTTCTTTTTTGAAGATACCATTTGGTGAATGTTCATTTGTATATCCTTCAGGTAATAAATCTTTTTCATCTCTTTCAAACCAAACATTTGAACCATGTTCTCTAAATAATTCAGAAATATGATCAAATACTTCTTGTTCAATAATTGGAGTTCCATCTTCACAATAGAAAATAGGAATTGGTACACCCCAAGTACGTTGACGTGAAATACACCAGTCTCCACGATCTCTAATCATGTTATAGATTCTGATGTGTCCCCATTCATTTAACCAGTTAACATTATCAATTTCACTCAATAATTTATCTCTGATTTTATCTAATGAACAGAACCATTGATCAGTTGCTCTAAAGATAATAGGTTTTTTAGTACGCCAATCATGTGGGTAACTGTGTGTGATGAATTCAAGTTTTAATAAAGCTCCAATTTCATCTAATTTCATAGTTACTGTTTTATTAGCGTCATCAACATATTGACCAGCTAACCATTCACCACAATCTTCCATCATACAACCATGTTCATCAACGTTACAATAAGCTGGTAAGTTATATTTTTGACCTACAAAGAAGTCGTCTGCCCCAAATCCAGGTGCAGTATGAACACATCCAGTACCAGAATCAGCTGTTACGTGATCTCCTAAGATAACTAATGATTCTCTATCATATAACGGATGTTGGCATGTAATATATTCTAATTCAGATCCTTTATAATGATTAACAACTTTGTAATCAGTAATTTCAAATTTAGCCATTAATTCATCAACTAAAGTATCTAAGACAATTAATTTTCCTTTTTCAGTTTCTACTAATGCATAGTTATAAGAAGCATTTAAGCAGATTGCTAAGTTAGCAGGAATTGTCCAAGGAGTAGTTGTCCAAATAACGAAATTAACATCATTATCTAAGACTCCTTTACCATCTTTAACTTGGAATTTAACAAAAATTGTTGGTGATTTGATATCATGATATTCAACTTCAGCTTCAGCTAAAGCAGATTCACTTGATGGTGACCAGTATACTGGTTTTAATCCTTTGAAAATCAATCCATCCATCGCCATTTTAGCGAACACTTCAATTTGTCTTGCTTCAAATTCATGTTGTAATGTTAAATAAGGATGTTTGTAATCCGCAAATGTTCCCATACGGATCAATTGTTCCATTTGTTTATTTACTTGTTCATGAGCATAAGCGTCACATTTTTCTCTAAATTTAGCTGTAGGCATTTCTTTACGATTAACACCTAATTTTTGAATAGCATTTTCAATTGGTAAACCATGAGTATCCCATCCAGGAATATATGGTGTATAGAAACCATTCATATTTTTATAACGACAAATAACGTCTTTGATGACTTTGTTTAACATATGTCCCATGTGCATATTTCCATTAGCATATGGAGGACCATCATGGAAGACAAAGCTGTCTTTTCCTTCGTTTTGTTGGATAACTTTGTTATACATGTCGTTTTCTTGCCAACGTTCTACATACTTAGGTTCTTTTTTTGGTAAGTTTCCACGCATTTCAAAGTCAGTTTTTGGCATTAATAATGTGTCTTTGTAATTCATTTTTTCTTTCCTCTCTTTAAAAATAAAAAAACACATCATCCTAAGGACGATGTGATCGCGGTACCACCTTAATTCGTATTTTCATACGCTCTTGAAATCTTAACGCGATTAACGTCACCTTCTACTTAATTCAAAGGGCTACTCCAGAGTGATACATTATAATCTTTGTTACTGATTTACACCAACCATCAGCTCTCTTAAAACTCTAATTATAAACTGTCTCCTTCATCGTATTTATCTTCATTAATTAAATTGTAAACTTCAGATTGATCAATAGACTCAAGGATATCTTTTGACATTTTTTCTACCGAAGCTCTAAATTTAACAGCTTGCGCCTTAAAGTCGCTCATCTCACCAGACAACGAACGAACATACTCTAGCGATTCGCTCAGTATCATATTAGCATTCTTTTTCGCTTTGTCAATAAGTTCGCTTGCTTCTTTTAATGCAAGACGTGCAATTTCTTCATTTGTTTGTTCTTGGATGTTTACACGATGCTGCAATAATGATTTTTGATGTTCTAATTGTTGATAATCTTCTTGTAATTTTTTAATTTGATCATTCAACTGTTTTATTTCATTATCTTTTTCATTGATCAATTCATCAACTTGTGACTTATTATAACCAAATACTTGTTTTTTCAATGACATCATGTTCACTCCCTACTTATAAAAATACCCTTCAACCACATAATTATCAGAGCGTGTTTGTTTATTACAATCAACAAACATCACTCTACCATGCTTTTTGAATGATATTATGTCTTTATTATTACATAAATAATTTATTTGTTCAACCGGTTTATGATTAACTTTTACATGACCAGCACGAATAAATTCTGCTGCTTTTTGTCTTGAAATTTTATAAAAAGAAGAAATGATCTTATCTAATCGAAATGAAGATACAATAAATGATTTTACTAAATAATCATTTTTTACTTCTATTTCTTCATCCCATTCAACAAACTTTACTTTACTTCTTTTAATCATTGATAAATGATCTTTTAAATATTCATAAATATGTCGATCAACAGCTAAATAAAAACCTTTGTCTTTTTCAACAATATCTCCAAATAACTCTCTTTTAATTCCTAAAGACATTAAAGCACCTAAAATATCTCGATGTGTTAATTTTTCAAAATTTTTTGCATAAATAATCTTACAAACAACGATTTCAAAATCTTCCTTTTCTATTTCATAAAAATAAGGAGCAATAATCATTCTTTGACTTTCACTATGAATAAAACCACCATTTTCTAAAACTTGAACTTCATCTTGATGCCCAATAACACTTTTAACAATTGATTGATGATACGGATCTAAAAATTGCGTTAAAATAAGTCTTTGTTTATATTGTACTTGATCCAAATAATCAAGTACCTTTTTTACAAAGACTTCTTCCCCTTTAAAATGTTCAAACATAACTTAAAAAAGTATGGAAACCATACTTTTTAATCTTCTTGTTCTTGTTCATCTTCATCTAGATCAATTGTTCCTGCAACAGAAATATTACGAGGTGTACATAAGAAAATTTTTGGTCCAATTCTTTGAATGTCACCTTCAATAGCGTAAATAACACCACTTAAGAAATCAACAACACGTTTAGCTTGATCTTTTTGTAAACGATGTAAATTAACAACTGTTGCTTTTTTTGTTTTTAAATAATTTGCAATATCTTGAGTTTCTCCAAATGAACGTGGTTCAAATAAAACTAAATGACTATCTTTATTCATATTTAATGATTTCACAGCTTCGCTTGTTTTAGAAAATTTTGCTTGTTCAAATAAGCTTGTTTTAGGTTCAGTATCAACCTCTACAGCATCATAATCTTCAGCAATATCTTCTCCATCCCCATCTTCATCGAAAAACCATTTTTTTACTTTTTCACCGTAACCCATGAAGTCATCCTCCTTTTATTTCCTCAATATTATACCATACATTTATTGATTATCAAAGGTATCAACAAGGAAATCTAGCTAAACCTGTTCAATATTCACTAAAATCACATCGCCTTTTAAAGAAATCACACATTCAATCGGAATAACTAAGACAGGAGGCTCTTTAAAAAAACAAAAAAAATGAAAAAAATTCATTTTTTCGACAATTAAAGCACGTATACATTTTTGACACCAATCTAATTCAATATCCGCAATATACCCTATTTTTTTACCATCATAAACATTAATCACATCTTTTGATTGTAATGATACAAATCTCATACGATCACCCCTATAAAATATGCTTTAGACTAATTTTTTATGTAATTTTTCTAAAGCTTTTTTTTCAATTCGAGAAATTTGCGCTTGTGATACAAAAAGCTCATCTGCTATTTCACATTGCGAATAACCCTGATAGTATCTTTCTTGAATTACTTTCTTTTCTCTTTGATTTAAACAATCAAAGGCATTTTTTAAATCAAGGTGATCATGATAATGTTTCAATGTTTCTGGATCAAGTGAGACAATATCTGATAATGATAATTCATTTTGATCATCATTTCCTACAACATCTTGGAAAGAAGCAATGCTTTGAGTAGATTGCATTGCCTCTATAATATTTTGTTTTTCAATATTTAAATTTTGTGATAATTCTTGAATCGTTGGTTCTCTTTGATATTGATTTAAATATTTTTCCTTTTCTTTTAAAATAGCATAAGCTAAATCCTTGATTGGTCTAGAAATCTTAACTTGTGTATTATCTCTTAAATAACGTTTCATTTCACCAATGATCAAAGGAACTGCATACGTTGAAAACTGTAATTGATAATTGGTATCAAAATGATCGACTGCTTTTATTAGACCAACAATGCCTACTTGAAACAGATCTTCATAATGATTTGATTTTTGGTAAAATCTTTTCATTAAAGATAACACTAATTTTGTATTAGAAAGAATAATCATTTCTTTACTTTTTTGATCATGATTCTTTTGATAATTTTGAATCAATGTATATAATTCTTCTTTAGAAAGTGTTTTTTGAATAGGGATAGCGCTCATAAAACTTTCTTTTTCCACAATAATCACCAAAATTAGTGTGGCTTTTTTTGATAAAAATATACTATTTCACTTCATCATAATTTAATTGACTTCTTAATTTTTTTATAATCTTTTTTTCTAATCTAGAAATATAAGATTGTGAAATACCTAATAAATCAGCAACATCCTTTTGTGTCAATTCATCATTATTAGATAAACCATATCTTAAAATCAATATTTCTTTTTCTCTTTCATTTAATTCTTTTAAAGCTTCATAAAAAATTTTCTTTTGATCACTTTTCAACATTTCTTGTTCAACAAGATCATCATCAGTTCCTACGATATCTCCTAATAATAACTCATTACCATCATAATCAATATTTAAAGGTTCATCTAAAGAAATCTCATAACGAATCTTATTATTTTTTCTTAAGTACATAAGTATTTCATTTTCAATACACCTTGAAGCATACGTAGCAAGTTTAATATTTTTATCTGCCTTAAAAGTATTGATTGCTTTTACTAAACCAATTGTGCCAATACTAATTAAATCTTCCAAAGGACAATTGGCGCTATTGTCATATCTTTTAGCAACATAAACAACCAATCTTAAATTATGTTCAATCAATAAATCTCTTGCTTTTTGATCCCCAGAAACTGCTTTTTCAATTATTTCCTTTTCTTGTTGACCTTTTAAAGGAGGCGGTAAAATATCATGTCTTCCTATATAATAAAGATACTGTTTTGTATTTAAAAACTGTCTAATCATTTGCCACATCAAATAATCCCTCCCATCAATTCTTTATTTAATAAACAATCATAATCTAATTCATCCAATACACCTATATAAACATTTCTTAAAGATTGCTTATTTACTAAAACTTGATCAACTAAAATAATATCTATTTTTCTTTTTTTTAAGCCATCAATAATCAATGTATCTAATTGTTGATAAGTATCAATTTTACTTTTTTTAATAAAAATAAGTGGATAACCTAGATAGTTTGCATGATTACCACTATCTAAAAACCCTGAAAGATGATAAATCTTATTATTAAAAATAAGTGTTACATCATATAGATCATCTTTTGGTTTTATTTTTCTTTTTGCATAAATTAAATAAATTGTTTCAATAATTAAAAAAACACATGTCATAACAACAATAACTATATCTTTATAATTTATGGGAGTAATCAAGATTCCGTTGTATATAAATGATTCTTTTATTAGGGTATTGATAAAGAATAGTATTGAAAAATAAACAATTAAAAAAACTGGAAAATATAAGAAAAATTGTTTTTTAAAAATAAATAAAAAAAGGACAATCCAGTATAAAAAACTTATATATGGTAAATAGTCTATATAAATGAGAACAATCGATATATTACTTAAAAAACTCAAGAAAAGGATTTTCAAAAATGACCAATTAATATTAAGCAATAATGAAATCATTTCATAAGTCATGATAAATAAGATACCATTCATACAATAAGTTAATTCAACATAGACCTCCATCTTGCTTACCCCTTTATCATCATATATGATGGCAAGTAAAAAAGATGTCAAAAAAGATTGGACATTTAAAAAAGTATGGACAAAAATCCATACTTTCTACACATTATTTTTTTGAACGATCGATTGCTTCCATCACAGCGTTTCTAAAATTATTTTCTTCTAAAGCCTTAACACCTTGAATCGTAATACCACCTGGAGAACAAACTTGATCTTTTAAAATACCTGGATGTAATTGCGTCTCTTTAACCATTTTTGCACTTCCTAAAACAGTTTGGCTGGCAAGCTTATAAGCTAAATCACGAGGCAAACCATTTAAGACTACACCATCTGCTAAAGCTTCAATAAACATATAAACAAAAGCTGGTCCACAACCACTTAAAGCACCACCGGCAACCATTTGATAATTTTCAATAAGATAAACCTCACCAATGCTTTCAAACATTGTTTGTACATAATTTAATTCTTCAGCTGTTAAAGTATTGTCTTTTTCAAATAAAGTCGTTCCTTCTAATACCTTAGCTGGTGTGTTTGGCATAATTGTTAAGTGATGTGTTCCCGGTAATAATTCTTCATATTTATCATTTCCATAACCAGCAACAATTGAAACGATCACTTGTTGATCAATGACTGATTTTATTTTTGAAATAACACTTTCTACGACATTTGGTTTGACCCCCATCACCAAATAATCACAATTTTTAACAACGTCTTGTTCACTTGAACATACATGAATACCAAAATCTTGTTCAAACATCATCAGCTGTTGACTATTTATATCATATCCATATACCTCACTACCATCAATAAAATCACTTTTAATAAGACCTTGGCAAATTGTCCCGGCCATATTCCCTAATCCTATAAATCCAATTTTCATTTAAATTTCCCCCTTTATAAAAATGAGCTAACATCGTTAGCTCATCTTATTAAATTCTTCTATTTTTGATAAATGCTGGTGGAAAACCATCATCATCATCTTCGTCATCATCATATGATTCAAAAGTTTGAGGTTCTTCACCTAAAGGTCTTGCTACTGAAGGTTGGACAGTTACTTCTTCCTTTTCTTCCTCGAATCCTGTTGCGATAACAGTAACAATAATTTCATCATCTAAGTTTTCATTAATAGCAATACCTAAATAAGTATTAATGTCATCTCCAACTTCTTGAGTAATTGTTTCAAGAGCAATATTAGCATCATATAATGAAATATTTGGTCCACCTGTAACGTTAATAATAGCGTCTTTAGCACCTGCTACGGAAACTTCTAATAAAGGTGAAGAAATTGCACGTTTTGCAGCTTCTTTTGCTTTATCATCTCCTGATGACATACCAATACCAATTAACGCATTTCCTCTATTTTTCATAACTGCACAGATATCTGCAAAGTCAAGGTTGATAAATGCAGGAACAGCAATTAAATCAGTAATTGTTTGAACACCTTGTCTTAATACATTATCAGCTTCTCTAAATGCTTCTTGCATTGGACGTCCACCAATTAGTTGTAATAAACGGTCATTTGAAACCACAATAATACTATCTACATTAGAACGTAATTCATCAATACCTTCGATTGCTTGTTTTTTACGTTTCATTCCTTCAAAAGTAAATGGTTTAGTAATAACACCTACTGTTAGTGCTCCTAATTCACGAGCAATCTTAGCGAAAACAGGTGCTGCACCAGTACCAGTTCCACCCCCCATACCAGCAGCAATGAAAACCATATCTGCACCTTCAAGGGCAGTTCTAATATCTCCTTCAGATTCTAAAGCAGCTTTCTTTCCTACTTCTGGATTACCTCCTGCTCCTAAACCTTTTGTTAAATCTTTTCCTAAAACAATTTTATTTTCTACAGGCGAACGACGTAATACTTGTACATCTGTATTTGCGACAAAGAATTCTACTCCTCTAACGCCTTCTTCAACCATGCGGTTAACAGCGTTGTTTCCTCCGCCACCAACACCGATTACTTTTATTTTTGCAACTTGTTCAAAATCTAATTCTTCGTTCATGATTTACCCTCTCTTTTATCTATTCTTCTTCACCAAAGAAAGTATCTAGTAATCTACTAAATCTTCCAGTTTTCTCTTTTGTATCTTTTACTTTCGTAAGTCCTTTAAATCTCACAGCCATTGTATTAGAAATATCCGGTAAAACAACAGATGTTTCATAAGGACCAAGATATTTAGCACGATCAGACATATAAAAAATCATTCCTACAGAAGAAACAAATGCCATATCTCTAATACCAATAATATCTGGACGATAAACTCTCACTGGACCTTCTAAAACACGACCAGCAACTTTATCTAGTAGCTCAAGTTCTCCTCCGCCACCAACAATCAGTGTTTCATAATGTTGTCCATTATCGATAACACCCATTTTTTCTTTAATAACATTTAACATATCAACTGCAGCTTCTTCTAAAATACCCGCAAAATCTTTTTGTGTATAATCTTTACGACCATCTGGAAGCTCAGTTGTATGAATAATATCCTCTTGTCCAACAGTATAATCCAAAGAACCATATTTGACTTTATATGTTTCAGCTTGATTCATAGAAATTTGTAAATGTTGAGCAATTGCTCGAGTCAAATTATAACCCCCAACTGAACATACTGTTAAATATTTTAAATATCCATCCTTGTAGAAAGATATTGTTGACGTTTTATATCCCATATCAATAATCAATGCACCTTCTTGAAGATAAACTGCATCAAAAGCTTCCTTTGCACACGCAAAGGCATTGATACAAATATCCATAATTTCTAAACCTGCCTTTTCAACAGCCATAATATATGGATATAAAATCTGTTTTTGTGAAGTAATAATCAATGTATCAATAATTAAATTTCTTGAAGCTTCTCCTATAGGAGGTACTTGACTAATTCCAAAATCACCATTAAAGCGAACTGGTATTACACAAACCACCTCTTCTTCATGAGATTTTTTGAATTTAGTAGAAAGTTTCAAACCTCTTACAATATCATCCTTAGAAATCTTATCATGATCACTAAGTGATACACTACTATTACTTTGATAAAGTTTAGAACGAATAGTAGGGATTGTAAGACCAACTGCTTTGATTTCTCCATCTAGAAAATCATTAGCTTCTTGAACAACTCCTTTGATATCATTTACTAATAAATTTTCATCTTCAATGATGCCTTTTTTTACACCATGACTAGGGACCTTTTTAGAAAAAAGAACATGTAAATTAGAATTGATAATTTCACCAACTAACAATTCAATTGAAGCACTACCTATATCCAATACTGCATAAACTTCATTCATGTCTATCTCCCCTTACTACATATACCATTATATTATCATAAAAGCTACGATATTTAAAGGTTTTAGTTTCAAACACGTAGCTTTTTTCATACACTATTTAATTGTATACATAGACATTTTTTCCTAAATAATCATAGTATTTATAATCAGGATAACTTTGAATAACCAAGTAATAATTTGTTGATGTAAGTTGTTTTTCCATGTCTTCAATACGTACATAAAAAACCTTACCATCATCAAGTTCCAACTTACATTTGGTTTGATCTTTTTCATCAGGTTCAAAGACAATACTAGAGATTTGATTTTGAACAACTGATGGTAATTTGACATATGCTTTCACAAATGATTGGAAATGTTCTTCGTCAAAATTCATCATTTGTGGACAACGTTGTACATAAGAAATCCATTTTTGTTGTTGATCTTGTTCAAAAATTCCATTTTGATCTGCAACATATAAAATATTATTAATATAGCCATATAAAGAAGCATTGTTTTCTTTAATTCTTATCTTTATATTCCCTATCAAATCTTTCGTTACAGTTGCTTTTTCAACAAAGATCATTTTTTCAACCTCTGTTTCAACCTGTTTTTTATTTACTTTAAAAAAATAAGTTTGTTTAGATTTAACCGGTAATCGTTCAATAATCTCTTCAGCAGAAGTCAAATGACATCCTGAAACAGTTATTTTTTTTACTTTAGACATATCTCCAAATAAAAAAATCACTAAAAATATCAAAAACAAAACAATAAGTACAAAATTAATTCTTCTTTTTCTTTTTTTCTTTTTTAATTTATTTCTCATTGTTAACACTTGATTTTCATCATGTTCATTATATACATACGTTGTCATCTTAAGACTCCCAATTAATAAAACGTACTTCTGGTTTTAATAAAACACCATACTTTTCTTGAACAGTTTTTTGGACATAAAAAATCAAATCATGAATATCCTTAGCAGAAGCATAACCATTATTTACAATAAAGTTAGAATGTTTTGGAGAAACTTGTGCTCCACCAATTTCATAACCTCTAAGACCTGCATCATCAATATATTTCCATGCAGCTGCACCTTCTGGATTTCTAAAAACACTTCCTGCACTTGGTTTATTCCAAGGTTGCGTAGACATTCTTCTTTCTTTTCTTTTATCTAAAGTTTCATTAATTTCTTCAACACTTTTATTTTCCAAAACAAAAGTAGCTTCCAAGACAATCCATTTAGGATGGTCTTGAATGATAGAATGTCGATATGAAAAATCCATTTCATCTTTAGATAATTCAACCACTTTTAAACATTCATCTAATACTTTTACTGATTTAACAACTTCACTTAAACATGATTTATAGGCCCCTGCATTCATAAAAATACCACCACCGATATTTCCAGGAATTCCTCCCATAAATTCAAAACCACTCAAACCAATTTTAGCACAATCATAAGCAAGTTTAATCATTGTAACACCACATTGGGCAGTTACTTCGCTCCCATTGACATGGTATTGATTCATATCTTCAAGGGAAATAATAATTCCTTCAAAACTTTTATCTGAAAATAATAAATTTGAACCTCTTCCAATAACAAAAAGTTGAATACGATGCTTACGACAATACTTTATCACTTCAATCAACTCATCGACATTTTGAGCTTTTATAAATAATTTTGCTGGCCCACCTACACGATAAGTTGTATGTTTATATAACGGTTCATCTTTAAGAACTGTTCCAACATCTAATTGTTTAAGTTCTTCATAATATTTTTCAAACTTCATCATTAGTCTCCTAACATCGAAATAATTTCTTGATACATGTCTTCAACTGCATTTGGCTTTCCTAACTTTTTAGCGTTTTCTGTTAAAATTTGAAGTGCAGTTTGATCATTAATAACACTATCAATTGTAGAAATCAATTTTTCTCCTGTTAAATCTTTTTCAAGAATCATTTTAGCAGCATGATTATTTTCTAATTCACGTGCATTATATTCTTGATGATTTGCTGCTACATAAGGACTAGGAATCAAAATAGCTGGTACGCCTAAAGCTGTTAATTCGGCAAGGGTACTGGCTCCTGCACGCGAAACAATAAGATCTGTCGCATGCATTAAAGAAGGCATATCATCAACATAAGGGATGATTTTTACGTTTTCATTTTCATAATCTTTCATTGATTCATAATAAGGTTTTCCAGTAACATAAAGTACTTGATATTCTTTACCAACAAATTGATTCATCGATTCCTTCATCGTTTGATTAACTGTCTGTGATCCTAATGATCCCATAACAATCGTAACAACTTTTTTATTTCTATCTAAACCATATTTATCATAAATATCTTTAGGAACTTCATGGCTGACAACACTTGCACGAGGATTTCCAAGCAATAGTGTTTTTTCTTGAGGAAATTCTTCATACGCTTTTTGATAACAACAAATGATCTTATCTACTTTTTTTATAAGAATTTTATTTGTTAAACCAATAATCGAGTTTTGTTCATGAATCATCGTTTTAATTTTTAAACTTGCAGCAGCTTCTAAAGCTGAAGCACTTGGATATCCACCAAAACCAACAACAATATCAGGATTAAATTTTTTTATAACTTTTTTTGCTTTTCCAATAGATTTAATAAATAACAAAGCTGCATGAGCTTTCTTTAAAGGATTACCCGCTAATCCTTTAACATTTAAACCAACATAATCATATCCAAGTTGGGGAACAACTTGAGATTCCAAACGATCCTTTGTTCCAATAAATAAAAATTTTGAATTTGGATCTTGTTTTTTTATATATTCAACTAATGCAAGAGCAGGGTATAAATGTCCACCTGTTCCTCCAGCAGCAACAACAACTTTCATCTTTACTCACTCCTTAAAGTTTATTATACTCTTTTTCTCTATTTTTGAGAATTGATAACTCTAAAATAGTGCCACTCTTTATCAAAAAAAGCAACACTTTTTAAAAAAAAGATTAATCATTCGACTAATCTTTATTTTGAATAATAAAACTTACACCATCAACTCTATTAACAGCTTCAACTTTATATCCATACATTGTTACTGTTTTATAAACAATAGATAATCCTAAACCAAATTGTCCTTTATGACCTATTTCATAAGGTTGAAATAAAGATTCAGGATTTGAATTATCTATAGGTTCACCATCATTAAATATTTCTAAATATTGATCTTTTAAAATAATTTTAATTTCATGGTGTACATAACGAGCAGCATTTTCTATAATATTTTCAATACAAATACGCCAATAATCATCTTTTCCTTTAAAAGATGAATCTTGTAAATCTGTAATAATTTCTATTTGTGGATGCATAGCTGTTAATTGGAAAACAATATGTTCAATCAATTCTTTCATTGAACATGTTTCATCTCCAATTTGTCCACTTATGTAATCTAATCGATTTAAATATAGTAAACTTTTTACTTTCTTTTCTAACCGATCTGTATTTTCTAAAATAACATCCACTGATGAATCTTTATCTCCATAAGGATAAATATCATCCTTAATACTTTGAGCATATGTTTGAATTAAAGCAACGGGTGTTTTTAAATCATGAGAAATGTTATGAATCATTTCTTCTTTAATTTCATTTTGTCGATCTATCTCTTCTTTCATTTCTATTAATGAAGAAGATAAAACACCTATCTCATCTTCTCTTTGAATATGCAATTCACTTTCTTTATCATTTTTTATATCATCTATATAATTTTTAATAAGTTTTAATGGTTTTATTAAAGATGAAACCCAAATAAACAAAGCAAGTCCAATAATTAAAAAAGCAATATAAAAGATATCAATAACTTGATCCTTTAGATTATTAATCAATGTTTTAGAATAATCACTATAAACAAGTGAAATAATATAATTAGAATCATCCGCTTTTACAATTTGATAATATACTGTTTGGTCTTGCATTTTAACCTTTTCTTGTAATTTCTTTTTATTTTTCTTAACCATCTTATAAAGATCATTTTGAAAAACATAATCTAATATTTGATATTTCTTAGCAGAAATATTTTGCGCTGTTGTAAGCGTATCTTCATTAATGTTATAAGTAAAATGATAAATTTGTTTATCTGAACCTGCATAATCAGGAGAAAAATCATATGAGTAAAAATCATTTTGTGAGCGTGTCAAAACATCGTACATTTCATTATCAATAACATGTGTTAAGTTGTTATCAATAATAGGCAATAGAATTGCTAAAACACCTATCGCAATAATTGAAAAAATAATAACAAGTTGTTTTTGTAAAGAATATTTCGTAAGCATTAATCTAAACGATATCCAAATCCATAAATCGTACGAATATTAATTTCTGGCATTTTTTTACGCAATCTTCGAAGTGTATCATCAACGACACGATCACTACCAAAATAATTTTCGTCCCATACTTTTGATAAAACTTGTTCTCTTGAAATAGCTAATCCTTTGTTATTTAAAAAGTAAACAAGTAGATCATATTCTTTTGTTGTTAAAATGATTTCATTATTGTTATAGAAGACTCTTCTTTTTTCTAAATCAATATCATAACCATCTATTTGTATCTTAGATGGATTATCATAAGCACGTTTTAATAAATTATTAATTCTTAAAATAACTTCTTTAATATTAAATGGTTTTGTAATATAGTCATCTGAGCCTTTTTCTAAACCAATAATACGATCAAATTCTTGATCTCTAGCTGACATAAATATAATTGGCATTTTAGGCTTACTTGCCTTTATTTCATTAAACAATTCAAAACCACTTGCCTTATCTAACATAATATCTATAAGCCATAGATGTACATCATCATCTTTATGAAGTAAAGCTTCATCATACGTATAAAATGAGCAAACACTATAGCCTTCTTTTTCTAAATAAGTTCTTACCAAATCATTTAGATTTTTTTCATCATCTATAATATTAATTTTAAATAACATCTTCTTCACCTCATTTGTATCCTATTCTATTATGACCTATTATAGTTAAAATATTGCCATAATATATGGCAATATTTTGTGATAATATGTGATTTTATCTTTCAATAACAAATCCGCGTTCTTTCATTTTAGAAATGATATAATCTACAGATTGTAAACATTTTTCATTTGTATCCGCTTCAACCATAACACGTACAACCGGTTCAGTTCCTGATTCACGAACAAGAACACGTCCTTCATCACCTAACTTATCTTCAACTTCTTTAATGACTTTTTGTACTTCAACATCATTTTGAGCTTCTTTTTTATCTCTTACATATACATTTTTCATTAATTGAGGATAAATTGTTACAGGTTCAACTAATTGAGCTAATGTTTTTTTGCTTTCAATAACTGCTTCCATAATTTTTAAAGATGTTAAAATACCATCTCCTGTTGTGGCATGTTTAGAGAAAATGATATGTCCTGATTGTTCTCCACCAATACAATGACCATTTTTCACCATGTTTTCATTAACATATTTATCTCCAACAGCTGTTTTTTCATATTTAATACCTTCTTTATCTAACGCTTTATATAAACCTAAGTTAGACATAACTGTTGTAACAATTGTATCATTAGATAATTCACCATGTTCTTTTAAATATTTACCACAAACATAAAGAATTAAATCACCATCAATAACTCTTCCAAATTCATCAACGGCTAAACAACGATCAGCATCACCATCATAAGCAAAACCAATATCTAATCCTTTAGATTTTACTAGTTCTTGTAATGATTCAATATGTGTAGAACCACAATTTGTATTAATATTTAAACCATCTGGTTCACTATGAATCACATAAGTTTTTGCTCCTAAAGCATCGAAAACACTTTTAGCAAGATTAGAACTAGCACCATTAGCACAATCTAAACCAACACGAATATTTTTAAAAGCACGTGTAGGAATAGACATTAAATATCCTAAATATCTATTTCTACCTACTGAATAATCTGTTGCACATCCAATTTCATCTTTTGTAGCAAATGGAATTTCATCTACTTCACCATCAATGTATTGTTCAATTAAATTTTCAACCTTCGCATCCATTTTATGACCATTACAATCTAAAACTTTAATTCCATTATCATAATATGGATTATGTGAAGCAGAAATCATAATTCCACAATCAAAACCATCTGTTCTTGTAATATAAGCAACACTTGGTGTTGTTGTTACATGCATTAAAGAAACATCTGCACCACTTGCTGTAAGTCCAGCAACAAGTGCATATTCTAACATATAAGAACTTCTTCTTGTATCTTTCCCAATAACAACTTGAGCATGATCTTTATTTCTTCCAAAATACCACCCAATGTATCTTCCTACTTTATAAGCATGTTCAACTGTTAAATCTTTATTAGCTTCCCCACGAAAGCCATCTGTTCCGAAATATTTTCCCATTTTAAATCTCTCCTATTTCTTTATATTTACGCGAATCTGTTCATCGCTATCTAAACGATATGTTAAAGTTTCGTCACTTAATTCTACTTCTAATTTCACATTATGTCGACCCTTTTTTAACCCAACGACATCTACATAGACCTTAATGTCATCATTTGTAAGAGCATTAATACGATTACTTGTACCAATAACTGTTAAATTGCATGTATCGCTTGACATAGAAACATTGCTTTCTTTGCCATTTTTTATTTGAATTGGTATATCCGTAAATTGTCTTTGTTCAGAAGGAACAAGCGTAATTGTTCCATCCACTTTAGTAAATGACATCTTATTAACTCCTGAAACACTTAACAATTTTAAGTCTTTAAATGTACGACCTTCTTCCAAATCACTTACATCCACTTTAACTTTAATATTATTAATATCCTTTAATTTACTTTCATCACCATAAATCTTTACTTTATCTTTTGAAAAAGTCATTTGATCTATTGCATATCCATTAGCCACATTTCCTGTATATTCAGGTACAAGTGGAACTGTCTTACTATAATTAGACAATGAACAATCCACTTTAACAATTGAAGGAATAACACTTACATTTAAAGCTTTTCCACTTCGATCAAAAGCCTTTACTTTACATTCTTGAGTAAACGAATCTGTCACTCCCTTTAAATCAATAATTGCTTCAACAGAATAAACATTATCAATATTATCTTGTGAACCCCTTACTTCTACTTCACTATGTTCAATACTATCTACTGAAACAGAATGTTTATCCTTTAAGCTATCTTCATTTTTAAAACGATATCCTAAACTAAACGTTTTAGTTACCTTTTGTGAAACTGTTACCGTTACTGTTTGAGGAACAATGAGAACTTCTAAATCATTAGAGAAATTTCTTGATTTCAATTCTACTGTCTGTTCACCTTCCCCTATTCCCGAAAAATCAGCATATATTTCATAATTTTTCATCAATTTAGCATTATAAATATCAATAGAAGGACCAACTAAGCCTACACTTACAGTCTCTGGCATTCCAGCAACAACAAAATCATCTTGTAAATTTTCTATTTTCACAGGGACTTGTTGAATATAATCTCCTGAATTAGGTGTTGAAAATAAATTTTCAAAATTACCTCCATTAACTGTAAATAGTAAAATCGTTGCTAAAATAAATGATAATATTTTTAAAGATAATCCTGATTGTAACATTCTATCTAAAGTAGAATTAATAAAATTCATCACTTTAATAGCACCATTTACAAAAGCTCTTCCCCTTAAATCTATTTCATCATTAATAGATTGAGGAGTGATATGTTTTTCTTCTGTTTTTGGTTTTTCTTTTTCTTTTGAAATAAAATTTAAGAAAAAATCAGTTGTTGAATCACGATGTTCTTGATTATTTTTACTCATCTTCATCACCTTCTTCATCTTCTGATTTAAACCAACCTAGTTCATTAACTAAGCTTGCTCTTAATTCCTTTCTTGGAATTTTAATAAGTTCTCCTTTGATAGCAAAAGAAATCGTTCCTGTTTCTTCAGAAACTACAACTGTTAATGAATCAGTAATTTCACTTATTCCTAAAGCGGCACGATGTCTTGCCCCATAAATAGGTGAAAGATCCTTTTGAGTTGGTGGGAAAAAGGCAGCTGCACAAACAACACGGTCATCTTTAATAATAACTGCCCCATCATGTAAAGGTGTTCCTTCCCAAAAGATCGTATTAAATAATTCTGATTTAATATCGGCATTGATTTTAGTTCCTGTATTAATATAATCTATTAAAGATTGTCCTCTTTCAAAAGTAATCAAAGCCCCTGTTTGTGTTTCTGATAACTTTGTCACTGAATCAACAATTTCATCTAACAAATGTTCCTTTTGATCATTTGATAAACGTTCCATATGATAATCTCTTTTAGTTTGTCCCATTTTTTCAAGTAATGAACGAATTTCTGGTTGAAAGATTACAATTACCGCAATAATTCCCCAAGTCAAAACCGTATCTACTAAATAAGACATTGTTGAAAGTCCTAAAACACTTGTTACTAATTTAATTAACAAAATAATGAGAACCCCTTTAAATAACTGCATCGTTCTCATATTTTGTTTAAACATACTAATTCCTAAATATAAAATATACCACACTAATAATAAATCAATAATTGTACGAATAATGTTTAAAATTAATGATAGATTAACTTCTATACCTGCTATCATTTTATCCCCTACTTTCTTCAAACATATTATACTTGATGTTTTATATTTTATAAAGAAAAGATAGATTTTTATTCAAAATCTATCTTTTCATCTTTATTATTAACAAATCTTTAAATTCTTCAATATTAATTTCTTGACCTTGTTCTTTTTTCTTTAAAGCTTCTAAAACATCTTGATATCTTTTTTTCGTAAGTGGATTTGTCATCATACAAATAATAGATAAAAGTAAACATATACACGTCACACCTATAAATAAAAGAGCAATTCCATGTTGTGTTGCTAAACTTTGGGTTGCTAATTGACCATTATAACCAATTTTATCCATACAGTTTCCTAAGATACTTACCCCAATAGCTGCTGCTATTTTTTGTGAAACAGTAGCCATTGAATAAAAAATACCATCTTTTCTAACCTTATTTATCAAACAATCAACTTCTACGCAATCACTAATCATTGCATAAATCACTTGATATAAAGCATTAAGTCCAACTACTAAAATACTTGTCATGATAACAGGACCAATAGCTGATTTTGGTTTTAAGATAAATAGAGGAAATACAATCATACATACAAACCAAATCCCCATCGAAATACACCAAGCTTTAGCTTTAGAATATTTGATGGACCATTTATTAATAGGAAACACCCAAAACAAAGCAACAATCCACATAATAATATTGACCATCGACACTTGCATATTACTTAATTGTAAATTATAAGTAAGGTAATAAACTAATACGCCTAAAAATACAGCTTGTGCTAAAATAGCAAAAATAAATTCTGCTGTTAAATGTAAAAAAGCTTTATTTCTTAATGGTCCATTTAATAAATCTTTAAAAGTTACTTTTTCTTTAATGATGACTTCTTGATTTTCATAACCTTTAGAAACTTTCCAACCAATTAAAATACTGATTGTACAAATAAAACCAAAAATAGCAAAACAAACAGACCAAGCATTCTTTATACTTCCTACAAAAGGAGCTAAAAAAGAAGTATATGCCATGATACCACTTCCTAAAGCAACCCCTACGATAGCCCAAAATGTTCTAATAGTGGCTAATCGACTTCTTGTATCATAATCATTTGTAACTTCACCACTTAAAGATGTATAAGGCATATCTATTAATGTTTGAAATGTATAAAATAAAATGGCAACAACAATAAAATAAATCTTTTGTGTGGTTTCTACAAAATTCCATGACGTAAATAAAAGCCATGTAACAATTCCAAAAGGAATGGCAAAAGCAATTAAAAATGGTCTTCTTCGTCCTTTTTGAGGATCTCTTGCATCAGAAATCATTCCTACTAGAGGATCTGTAATGGCATCCCAAACAGTCCCAATAGTCATAATAAAACCTGCAAAACTTCCTGAAAGTCCTACAACATCTGTAAAGAAATATAAACCATAAGTCGTAAACATTGTAAATGTAAACAATATTGCAAGACCAGGTAAGCCATACAAATACATTTGTTTTTTAGTCATCTTTTTCATCTGTCATCCCAGCTATCTTATAAGTATAAGGTTTAAAATAAGGTAATAATTGATCAATAACTGGTCCATAAACAAAAACTGCAATCAGTGTTCCTATCCCCCAAGAAGCTCCCATAAAAACTCCCAAGGCAAATAAAATACAATAAGAAACTGATAAACCTATACCATAACTCTTATGTAATAAATCAGCCATTGCAAAAGCAAAAATATCACTTGATTGATATCCAAGACCAATAGGAATATAGTAGGCCAGAGTAAGGATAATGATTAAAGATCCAGCAATAATACAACCTACTTTTAAACCAAATGACATCGCATCTACAGGTGGTAATATTGGTGCTAAAAAATCTAACCAAACATTTTCAAATGGACCTATTAAAAAGCACCAAGCTAATGTTCCTAAATGTACTAAATCTCTTCTAATAATTAAAAATACAAAGAAAACAATTCCTTCAAAAACAAGTGCTGCTGTTCCTAATTGAACATGAAAAACATTAGATAGTCCTATTTCAAAAGTAGTAAGAGGATCGCTTCCCCATTCTGGTGAAACAAGCAAAGCGACCCCTAGAGCACAAAAGAAAATAGAAGGAATAATTGCAAGTAATCTACGTGTATATCCTAGAATAATCTTTTTATCCATCATTAATCCTCCCACTCAACAGCAATTGCTCTTACTGGTGAACCATCACAACCTACAACTTTCATTGGAATAGCAATAATATAAGGATTTTCAAAATCAATTCGATCAAAATAAGCCCAGTTTTCTCCAATCATTAAGCGTTTTTCAGAAAATAAATCATGAACTGGGAATTCTGTTCCACCTGTTTGATCAGCATTAATTGTATCAATTCCAATAAATCTAACACCTTGTTCTACTAAATAATGAGCAACTTCTCCATTAACATAAGGATGATGGAAAAATTCTTCTGTTCCTCTTTTTTTATACCAATTTGTATTAAATAAAACAATTTTACCAGGTGTAATTTGTTCTTTATAAGGTTCAATATCTTCCATTGTAATTGCTTCTTCAGCTTTTTTATCAGTGACTCTTACAACAATAGCATCTCCTAAAAAGAAATCTAACTCCATTTGATCAATTGTTGCTCCTTCATTAGAAAAATGATAAGGGGCATCTACATGTGAACCTGTTTGTGTTCCCATTACTAATGTTGATAAATTATAACCTTCATTTTCTAAAGTTGTTGCTACAGTAACTGATGGTTCAGGATCTCCTGGATAAATTGGTGTATCAGCTGTAAATTCCCATGATAAATCAACAATTTTTTTAATCTTATGCATTTTCTTTTTCTCCTTCATCTTTATAAGCTTTTTTTAATAATTCTAAGTAATCTTCTTTATGAATTTCTCTTGCATTATCATTTGATAAAACATTATCTGCTGATCTTTGAGCAATTGCATCAAACTTATCTTCAGTAATCCCTTTTATTTCTTTAATTTTAGGAATATTTAATCTTCTATTTAAATCTTTTACATATTGAACTGCACTATATGCATACTCTTGATCATTCATACCATTTCTTTCAATACCTAAAGCATCAGCAATATCTACAAATCTATCTAAACATGCAGGAATGTTGTATTCCATAATATATGGTAAAAATAAAGAATTAGCGACACCATGTGGTGTATCAAACCATGCACCAACTGTTTCAGCAAAGGCATGAACAGCACCAACATTAGAGCTAATAAATGACATACCTCCTATTGTACTTGCTATCATCATATTTCTTCTTGCTTCTTTATCATGACCATTTACATAAGCTTTTTCTAAATTTTGAGCAATTAATGAAATTCCTTTTAAAGCAAGCGCATCTGTAATTGGTTGATGAACTTTAACTGTGTAAGCTTCTATACAATGTGTTAAAGCATCCACTCCACAAGATGCTGTCAGTGATTGTGGTAAATCTAAAGTAATTGTTGGATCACAAATTGCAAGTGTTGGAATCATATGAATAGGATCCCCAACTGTCATTTTATACATTCTTGCTGTATCTGTAATGACTGCACACCATGTAACTTCACTTCCTGTTCCAGCAGTTGAAGGAATACAAATAAGTGGTAAAATTGAATGTTCTAATTCTACATCTCCCCATTCAACAGTCGTTTTTCCGTTTGTAACAATTGCAGCAACTGCTTTTGCTTGGTCCATTGCTGACCCTCCACCTAAAGCAATGATGGCATCTACCTTTTCTTCAATAGCAACTTTTGCCATTGCATCACAATCTTCTGCTCTTGGATTAGGTTTTACGTTTGTTTCTAATAAATATTCAATTCCTTCTTTTTCTAAACTTTCTTTTAATACTTGATAATGAGCTGATTTAGATAAAAAATCATCTGTAACAATCAACACTTTCTTAAATCCTAATGCTTTTACTTCATTCCCTGTTTCATTTAAAACACCATATCCTTCTACAATACGTGTTCCATGAAAAAAATTATTGACTTCTAACATATTTTCCTCCTGTTTCTTAACTCTACGTTTATTTTATGCTATATTGTAACTATACAATCAAGTGTTATTTGTGAATTTTTTAATTTAGGAAAGGATTAGCTAAAAAATGGATAATTTTTATGTTTCACCAACAGAATTTGCAAGTGTTTCAGGAGTGAGTCGTCAAACTTTAATTTTTTATGAAAAAAAAGGTATCTTTTTACCTGCATATAAAAACGAAAAAGGCTATAGATTTTATTTAATGTCTCAATTAGACATTATAGCTACTATACAGTCTCTTCAAAAGATAGGACTTTCTTTAGAAGAAATCAAAGATTATATTGAACATCGTAATGCTCAAAGTACGTATGAATTATTTTCTAATAAGATGAATACTTTAAAAGAGATTATTACTACCTATCATAAAATGATCAATATGATGGAAACAAAATGTCAACTTATTACCAAAGCTAATCAAATATTGACAGATATGGTATATATCGAATATCGAGATGAGATTAAAATTATTAAAAGTGATTATATTCCTTTTAATAGTAAAGAAATCAATCAGTATAAAATTTTAGGAGAACATATTAAATATAGAAAAAAACAAAACCATTCCTTAGGACATGCTATTAGTGGAATGGTTGAATGGAAAAAAATGTTAAAGTCAAAAAGAAAGAAAACATTTTATCAATATTATTACACAATTTTAGATAATCAACTAGAAGATGAAAATTATGATATTATACCTTCTGGTAACTATTTAGTTATTTATCATAAAGGAACTTATGAAACATCTTATCAATCCTATCATCTTTTTTTAGATTATGCTAAAAAAAATCATCTAGTATTAGATGATTTTGCTTATGATGAAAGTTTAATTGATGAACTTACTGAAGCAAATCCACAAAATTATATTACACAAATTAGTGTCAAATTTAAAAAAGAGCTCGAATGAGCTCTTTCTTATCCGTTATTTTTTCTATATTGTTGTCTTCTTTCGTTTTCAGTTAAATAGCGTTTTCTTAAACGAATATTATTTGGTGTTACTTCTACAAGTTCATCTTCATTAATATAATCTAAACAAGATTCTAGATTAAATTGACGAGGTCTTTTTAAAACAACTGTAGAATCTTTTGATGATGAACGTGTATTTGTCATTTGTTTACCTTTAGTAACATTAACAGTTAAATCATTATCTCTACTGTGTTCACCAACAATCATACCTTCATAAACATCCACACCAGGACCAACGAACATAACTCCACGATCTTCAACACTTCCAAGTGAATAAGCTGTAGTTTGTCCACTATCAATTGAAATTAAAACTCCTAAGTTTCTCTTACCAACTGTTTCACCTTCCATTGGACGGTAATCAATAAATGAGTGAGAGATAATTCCATATCCTTTTGTCATTGTTAAGAAGTTTGTCATAAATCCAAATAAACCTCTTGATGGAATTGTATAAACAACACGTGTTTGTCCATCACGAGAATCCATTGTTTCTAAGACACCTCGACGATATCCAAGTGATTCAATAACCGCTCCAATACAATCATCAGGTGCTTCAATAGTTACTTCTTCATATGGTTCACATAAAACACCATCGATTTCTTTCATGATTGCTTTAGGTTTAGAAACCTGTAATTCATAACCTTCACGTCTCATATTTTCAATTAAAATAGATAAGTGTAATTCTCCACGTCCAGAAACGATCCATTCTTCTCTATTTTGAATTCTTTCAATTTTTAATGAAACGTCTCTATTTGTTTCTTTAAATAATCTTTCTTCAATTTGTCTAGCAGTCACAAATTTACCATCTTGACCAGCAAATGGTGAAGTATTTGTTCCAAAAACCATTTGAATTGTTGGTTCATCAACATGTAATAATGGTAAGGCTTCTTCTTGACCAGTTGTACATACTGTTTCACCAACACCAATATCAGCAAGACCAGCAATAGCAACGATATCTCCTGCACTTGCTTCTTCAATTTCAATACGGTGTAATCCAATAAATCCATATAATTTTTGAATTCTAAATTGACTATGGCTTCCATCAGCTCTTACACAAGTGACTGATTCATTAACATGAATCTTACCTCTTTGAATACGTCCGATTCCAATACGTCCTACATAATCATTATAGTCTAATAAAGCTGGTTGGAATTGTAAAGGTCCATCAACATCTACTAATGGTTCAGGAATTTCTTTGATAATCATATCAAATAAACAATCCATATTTGGTACTTGTGTTGAAATATCAGGATCTAAACTTGATGTTCCTTGTAAAGCTGAAGTATAGATTGTTGGGAATTCTAATTGGTCATCATCTGCGCCCAATTCCATAAATAATTCTAAGACTTCATCCATAACTTCATCAATACGTGTTACAGGTCTATCTACTTTATTAATAACTACGATAGGTTTTACTTTAGCAGCTAAAGCTTTCTTTAAAACGAAACGTGTTTGTGGCATTGTTCCTTCATAAGCATCTACTACTAATAAAACACCATCTACCATGTTCATGATACGTTCTACTTCTCCACCAAAGTCAGCATGGCCTGGTGTATCCATGATATTGATTCGATAATCTTTATAATTAATTGCTGTATTTTTAGCAAGAATTGTAATTCCTCTTTCTCTTTCAAGGGCATTGCTATCCATCGCACGTTCACTAATTTGTTCACGGTCTTCTAATGTTCCAGATAGCTTTAATAATTGGTCTACTAATGTTGTTTTTCCATGGTCTACATGGGCAATAATCGCTATATTTCTAATATTCATACGCTACTCTCCCTTCGATAACTTCCTCATTATATCATAATAATTTGAATTGTCATTATTTATTTTTTATGTCAAGAATTATTTTTCAATGTAAGAGTTTACACTCTATAATTCATTCAATACTTCTTGTTTGATCACCTCTAAAACACCTTGATGATCATTACTTTTAGCAATGCCATAAGCAATATCTTTAATACGTGGAACAGCATTGGCCATAGCATAACTATATTTTACCGCTTTAAGTAAAGTATAATCATTCATTTGATCACCAAACGCCATACATTCTTCCGGTTTGATATTTAATTTTTTTTGTAATAACTTGATAGCTACCCCTTTATTAATATCTTCATTTTGAATATCGATCCATTCATTACCTGAAGTTGTTGCCTTAACACCTTTATCTAATCCTCTAGCAATATCATCAGCATAACGGATAATTTGATGACTAGGATCATAGATTGCTATTTTCATAATTTCGTCATCAATTTCATCATAACTTTCTACAAATTGATAATTACAATAATATGTACGAACAACTGATTCTAAATGTTTAAATTCACTTAAACAATACGCACTTTTTACACCACATAAAATCATATTCAATTCAGGATGTTTTTCTACCAATTGAATAACCGCTTGTACTTGTTCCTTTTTTAAAGTATTAGTTGAAATAAGTTTTGCTCCTTTAGCTATATAACTCCCATTTTCACCAATAAAATACATTTCATTAGAAATTGGTAAAAATTTTTGATATAAACGGAAATATTGATTTCCTGAAGCAATTACAAACTTAATTCCTTTTTTTCTAAGTTCAGCAAAAATATCAAAAAATTCCATTGAAAATCTTTTAGAAGAATCTAAAAAAGTTCCATCCATATCTGTTGCTATTAATTTAATCATTCACTTCTCCCCTTTTTCTTCAAAAATATATTAAAGAAATATAATTTATTTTTCAATATTAAAGCAAAAGAAAAGTACGATTTTTCGTACCTTACTTTCCTATTATTCTCTTTATTACTTCTAAATCTTCATTATTTAATAACATATCAAAGATTTCATCATATTGTTTTTCTGTGAGATTTTCTAACCAACTTATATCTTCATTTGGATATTTCATTTTATAGAACTTTATGACATGCGATTTCGATTTTTCTTTTTTTCCTTCAGCTCTTCCTTCAGCCTTTCCTTTAGCTTCTCCATCGACATAATGAGCTATCTTATCAAATTCAGCCTTTTCATAAACCCAGGCTTCTTCTCTTTCATTTAAATCATGCCAAAATTTATCATCTCTATCCATCATTTAACCTGGTATATTGTAATTGACCCATCTAAGTAGTCATCTACAATATATGTTCCTTTCTATCAATCTTATTTATCCGTGATTGATTACGGTTTGTGTATTCTGTAATATTGAAATATGTGAATGTGGATTTGTATTTTATTCCTTGTGGCTCGACT